>CAMWQY010000024.1 GCA_947176355.1 uncultured Porphyromonadaceae bacterium | reverse complement strand
AAAATCGACGATAATCCCGGGAAAAGTTTAAGTGTCACTTTATTTACATCTGTCCCACTATATGCCGCGAGGAACGCCGGAATCAACACATCGCTTGAAGTGCGGCTCACACTTCCTACTTTAGGATTATATGCTGTTCCACCCAGAGGGTTTCCTTCCATAAATCCGTTGTCAGGATAACGCATTTCAGCATACATCTGCTCATATCTGTCGGCAATGACTGGGATATATTGAAGAAATTTGTTGAAAGTCTCTGAATAATATCCGTTCTCAGCCTTATATGTCTTTAGGGCAGTCTTCAAAGCCACGTGGGTACGTGTATAGCTACCCGTACGCGATGTCGGCATACCGGAATACATAAACTGCACCTGATTCGTACGATTGTCCGTAAGATTTTCAGTAAGTGTGATTTTCAGTCCTTTTATTGGCTCCAAAGTCAGCTCAAAGTTGAATTCTTCACCTTTATTCCAAATTGCCGGAGATGTATTTTGTCCGTCAGTAAGAAGCCACCCACGATTAAGAGCCTTATCTACATACCCTTCGTCGTAGAAACCAAATGCGAAATCAAGACCGGGACTCATAGGTCCGTAAGAATTCGACTGTCCGAATACGTCGCCTACCGAAGGCATGAAAAGAGGCAAATTAAGCGAATGATTCTGTCTCCAGCGCATTGATATGCTTCGAGGAGCCATTAGCAGACGCACTCCATGCTGGAGAATCTCCATGCCGATATTCTTCTTATCTTCTTTTGTCTTCTCTTTAGCTATGACCTTTACTATTTCTTTTCCTTTGTTAAGAATTTCTACGCTGTTTTCATCGATCGGTTTTGTCTTAAGATCGAACTTTTTCCCTTTGACAGTGGCTGTATAAATAATGTCTTTAGTCTTGAGATTGTGTTTGAAAACAGTTGTGGAGTCTTCCGACAATTGGATAAGTTTCTCCAGTCTCTTTGCCTTCGGCTCTTTTTTAGCATTTTTCCCACCGGACGTCTTTAAATTACGTTTGTTTCCACCGGATTTCCCGGAGAATCTCTGATTGACATCTTTGAGGAATTTGCTATGATTGTAAAGAGTCTCAAAGTTAAGGCGGGCATCAGCATTCCAAGTGGTCTGGTTGCGGATGGAATTACCCATATCCACATCCTGCACTTTTGTCCCTCTATCCCATTGATAAGTGGAGGTATAGCTCAAGTTTCCAGTCAGATAATCCAGGAAAGGAATCTTATTGAAAGGAGCCTTGTAGCTTCCTGTGAATGTCTGATTGTAGTTCCAAGGAGTACCAAGACCTTTGATGGAGTTGATGACAGTGTCTTTCCAATCCCTATATTTATCGGGGAAAAGTTTTTTATTGACAGCACCTATAGTCTCCTCAATTCTTGCTGTGGTATTGCTTTGGAATGAGAACGTAAGGGACTGTGTCAAATTCCAATTAAGAGATAGCTGGCGGTCCCAAAGGAAGTTCTTGCTCACCTGAACCGGAAGCTGCATATCTACGTCTACTTCAGAACGTGTCTGCTGCTCATAGTAATGCCTTGACATACTTGTAAAGAATGTCAGGTTGTTAAAAAGCCAGTTAAGTTGCCAATCTTTAAGGAACTTCTGGAATTTTGACTTTCCATCAAGCTTGGAGAATGGCTTGTAAGGCTTGAAATATGGTGAATATGAATATTGGAACGAACCTCTGTAGTCTGAAGTGTTCTCATATTCAGTAGTAGGATCCATCTCGCGCAGCTTATTGAAGTTGAACGCTATCGTGAAGTTGGCAGGATCCCATGGCATGGTATTCTTAGATGTCACATTAAATCTAAGATTTGACAATGAAAATGCTTCAGTCGTTTTCTTTGTCACCGCATATCCCTTTATTGAATCTTTCTCAGCCTTGGTCGTAGCGGCTGAAAGCGCATCCTTGAGAAGAATGTCCTGGTCAAGAGGATTGTATTTAGGAGTCGTAGTCTCACTGCTCTTTGAATAATAGATTGGAGCAGAAAGCTTCACCTTCTCCGGAACGAGCTTACCAAGATTACCCTGTATCGAGAAATTGTACTGGTCGTAATTGTCAAGGCGTCGGGCTGAAAGACCCTGGTCAACACTACCGAATCCGGCTGTCTCCTTGTGCATTGCAAAGTTGACAGTCGCAATATCAGATATAGCAAGATTTGCATTGACCTTTGCAGCCCAGCCTCCTTCTTGATTGAAATCAGTCACTTTAAGCTCATTCACCCAGATCGTACCATCTTTGACAGTATTCGACTTGTTGCGAACGCCAATAAGCATTGTGCGGACGTCACTCAGCGATGGATTACCAAGCACTGAGACCGTATTGCGTTGATTATTCGGGTCTCTCATCGAATAAAGACGGATATACCCTACCCCTTCTTCTCCGGCAGACATTGCTCGGTTGCGAGCTGTCTTTGTTGAAGTGAAGAGTTCGAATGGAAGATCAAGGAAGTTATTCTTAGGCCATACAAGCCACCTATCTACCGACGACATATTGTTGTAAGTCCCCGGTGCAGTGACATCGAGCGGTATCTCATACTCATAGTAATTGTTCTTGACGTCAGAACCAACTCGGATGAAGATAGCGAGGTCGCCATCCTTGAGGTTGGTGCGGTCGTCAACTTCAGCCTCGGCATGCACCCACATCTGAAGACGCTTATAGATTCGGAGGTCTAATTGCGTGTTTTTATATATTCCTCGTGCATCCCCGGGCTGAATACCTGCAAGTTTCAGCTGCAGGGATTGCTCATTCAGCTGTGTGGCTGATGCACTGCTTGAGTCTTGGATTCGAGTCACTCCGGGAGGAAGCACATAATTGACAGGAGTACGACGAGAGTTCTCTTCGATGTTTACTACGCTCATGTCGAGCTCCCCTTCAGCCGGAGAGTCATTACGTGAATTGAGATTGAATTTATAATCGCGCCACTCCCCTCTTACGAGTTCCAACGAACCGAAACGAAGATGTGTAGTCTCGCTGAAACCAGTCATGAAGATACGTGCAAATCGTATTGTAGAGAAGTCGCTGATGCCACCAACCACCTTTTCAGGACTTGTCAAAGGTATCTTGAACTGATACCACACAGCGGGCTTCTGACCATCAGGAGTCGGGACCATTCTCTCTTGACGGTCAGTCACAAAATTCTTTCCAACCACGAGGTCTTCCGGGCGAATGGATACCCTGTATTGGAAATAGCGTTCATATTCGTTGAGCGTATTATCCTGATTGATATCCTCCACATCAGGCACAGCCCTGCTTGATTGATATTGAGGATTAGGACTTTGATCTGGAGAGAGAGAGTTGCCTTCCACTCCATTATAATGCTTGTAGCGGTCAAGTATCGAAGTATGTTGGGCATCATAATAGTCTGAACGGAAGAAATGATAATTATCGCCCGCCGGATCATTGAACACCGACATAGGATCTTCCTGCATCCGAGCAATTGTCTCCGAAGGCAATCTCTGACGAAGTTTCTCTATGAAATCTCCGTAGGTAGGATAAGTGAATTCCTCTTCTGTCGGGATTCCGTCAAGACCTACGTCTTGAAGCAGACGCGCATCCGGTGCATTCTCAAAAGCATAGGTGAGAGAATTCTGTTTGGAGACTTTTCCCCATACAGTCTCTTCAATGAAATCATTATTTCCATCCACCGGCAGACCATTCTCATAACTCTTCATTCCATCTTTAAGGATATCTTCCGATATCTCTCCGAAGTTAAAATAGAGGTCACCACCGGGATTTGTCGGTGCTTTCTCATCAAGGAACGGGTCGAGAAGCCAGAATTGGATATACTCTACATTAGATGTCTCAAAGTTAGAGTTTTCCATCTTGCGCATGATTCCACCCCATCTTTTCTCCGGATTGAGAAGCGATCCGTCACTGTCAATGTTGTCAGCATCTGTATTATACGGACCTCTCTCCTTTGGATAGAACGACAGGTTGAGTGTCTGGATGTAGTTGGCATCTCCATAATTAGTGTCACGCCCGGGATATATCTCGTATACCTTTACTTCCCTGACGTATGGATTAGACAGCTGCTCTTTGTCATTTTTCAAATATCCGGGGAGCATAGAACTATTTTTTTGCGTGAAGATACGGTCGATATAGTTCCATGCCAAGAGTGCACGATTTTTGCCATAGTCCGGATTGTTGCTAAGGCTTGCCTCGGGAAAGAGAGCATCGGCTCCGCCATCCTGGGGCGTAGATGCCAAAAACCAACTATATGGATTTCTCAAGTCAACTCCGGTTTGAGAGGTCTCAAAGTCGTCGACGTACGAACTTCCCTGATTAGTTCCGGTTTTCTGCTTTGCCGGGATCAATTGTGCATATTCTGCCGTGAGATTGAAAGATGACGGTGACTTTGCGTTGATCGTCGGCACCTTATTTATAAGATTGGTCAGCCACATAAACTGCTTGTTGTAGCTTATATTGGCTCCAAACATTGTATTGTTGATGAGTTCTTCACCTAATCCAACTTTTTCAGTCAAAGATTTCTCACCGAAATGAAGCAATGTACCCCCTATAGTCAAATCCTTATTAAATCGATATTGAGCATCCAAACCCATCAATGTTTTCCTCTGCATGGAGAACATCGATTGATTTTCGAGAGAAACGCTGACATTCGTACCGGAGTCTATAATGCTCTGATTGGTTATTGTGACAATACCCATCGAGTAGTCAACTGTATAGTCACTGTTTTCAGTAAGAACAGCTCCACCGGCAGTCACTACAACCGATCCTCTCGGCACATTCATAGCACCAAGATTGATCTGACTACCCCTGCCCGACGTATATTGACCATACATTGTGAATTTATTCTTGTCGGCAAACTGCTTTGCCACCACAAGGGTAGAGTCGTAAAGTTCTTGATATACATAGCGATCAGCAAGAGCATCATTGTCAATCTTTCTCCTTAGATTAGATCCAAATGGTTCTGCCACCGGAAAGATGACCTTGCCGTTTGATGTCTGGATGGTATAGCCTTCGATAAAGTCAAATATACCGTCACTTACGGATTCTCCATTAGAATCTATCTGGTCGAGCCCCATTACTTGAAGCAGAGGCTTGTTGGAGATCGAACCTACAGGAAGATATGGAATCTCAATGCCTGTGGAATCGCTCAGGAATTTCACATTAAATTTGAAATTCTTTTTCTGTATCTGATACGCTCCCAGGCTATAGATATTCTTCATCATCAGCTGCCACATTGGCAATTTTGGTGACACTGTCGTGCCTCGAAGCATCTTCAGATAAAGAGCATTTTCAGTAGATGTGACATCTCCTGAAAATTCGCCAACCTGATACACCTTTCCATTGTATGTATACTCAAATGCCACTGCCAATACCTCATCAGTATTGAGAGCTTGCTTCAATGATATATAGCCAAGAGCAGAATTGAGAGTATATTCACTTGAATTCAGAAGGCGCGCACTTTCCACTTTCTCAAAGTCCTTACCTCCTTCTATTCCGTAAGCATTAAGTGGTTTGAGCACTTCTGTCACCTGATTGATGTTTCTTGCTCCGGGATACTCCGTCTTAATGACCTGCAAAAGATTATTGCTTGAATTTGAAGGGACAGGCACTGCATAATCCGGAGTCCAATAATCTGTAGCAAGTCGAGTGTTTTCACCAAGGTCCATGAAAGCCACAAAATTTCGGCTTTCATCAAATTTCTGAGTTTTATTTGTCACCCATACTTCTATACGCGTGATGTTGATGCCTGATGCAATATATGGCAGTTTGGAGCAAAACTCATCATAATGCATATAAAAATATTGACTTAGGAAAAAATGTCGGTTGGCATCATAATCAGCTGCACTGATGGCAAAATCTGTGCTCTGCACTCCACCTTGCGTCGAAATTGTCTTCGACTCAGAGTTCTGCTGAGACAGCAAGCCGGTCAAGGTCAGTTTGCCAAATTGCAATTTAGCCTTCGCACCGAAAAGAGCTGTTCCGCCTCTAATAAGGCTGCTTCCGGTAGTCATGCTGACATTACCTGCCTCGATATTCTTTATTATCTCATCTTCCTTTCCCTCATATTGAAGTTTAAGTTTCTGGGAGTCAAAATTGAAGGTTGCATCGGTGTTATAGTTCATATTAAACTTCATCTTGTCGCCAACCGATGCATTGATAGTAGCCTGTATTTTCTGATTAAAATCAAAATAAGTCTTTCTTCTCGATTTCAAAGACAAAGCCGGATTGTCAGTCTTGTTGCTCTTAACTCCGGCTGAAATCTGAATGGATCCTTGTGTGGTAAGACGCACACCTCCGGGTCCGAACACCTTTTCGAGAGGACCAAGAGCAAAGTTCATATCGAGGATATTGAACGCCTCTTTTCCCTTTTGCTCAAAGTTAGCTGAATTCTGACTACGGAAATAATCATACATCTCTTCCCTATTGAGCATATCCTGATATTCATCAGCAGGCATCATAAAGGGCGTTATGATGTCTTTCTCTCCTAATTTTGTGTGCAGTACATACATCCCGGACTCCGGATCATACACTACATTAGTCGTGATATTCTGAGGATCACGCAAATCAGCAGGATACTCTTTACCCCGATAGTCTTCATTTGTGATATTGACAGTCGGCTTCACAGGATATATTAACTCTACTGAGTCTCCTCCGACAATTTGCGTATCCGGCACCGGAGGTGGGGGTGGGGGCTCAAGAGTCGATTTCTTATACTGTGAAAAAGACGCGACGCTGAGTGCCAACACTGCTATGAGTGCCGACACTATCCGCATACGTGATATGTTGACCTTGCGCTTTCTCAAATTATTGTCGTTCAAATCAATCCTTGACCGTCCCTTATCCTTAGGCGCTAAAGACACTAAAGCATTGTCAACGCGAGCTTTATTGCCTTTTCAGTCGTGAGATTCGGGTCTTCGGTGAAGAGTTTCTTAAGCGCAATCCGGCTTGCTTGCGGATTAAATCCAAGCATTGCAAGTGCAGCTGCAGCATCGTCAAACGCTTCCCCTACTACGGGCGTACTTGAAATTAACGAAATATCTGTAGCTTTTATTTTATCTTTAAGGTCTACAATTATCCTCTGAGCTGTCTTTCCTCCAATTCCCTTAACTCCTTTCAATGCTGCAGGCTTGTCGTTGGCTATTGCATCGATCAGCTGATCCTCTGACATTGAAGAAAGTATAAGCCTTGCCGTATTCGGGCCGACACCACTTACACCAATCAATTGCCGGAATAATTCGCGACTCTGTTTTGTCATGAACCCATACAATTCATGCGCGTCCTCTCGTATAGACTCATGGACATATAGCTTAGCCTGTTTAAGCTGCTGAAGCTTAGCATAATCCATCAATGTTATATTCAACCCATATCCTACGCCGGAACATTCCAACACTGCCAAAGTTGGCTCCAACTCCCCTATCTCTCCCTTAATATACTCTATCATAATCAATAATTTTTATTACAGTCACAACCCCACAACCCCACAACCCCACAACTCCACTTTTATTTGCAAAATTACGAAATCATTCGTAATTTTGCAACATGATTCAGACATATAATTCTCAGCTTCTCGACAATGCTGTCGCAGAATTAGGAAAGTTACCCGGTATCGGAAGGAAAACCGCCCTGCGCCTCGCTCTTCATCTTCTTCGCCAAGATGAAGCCGAATCTGTTTCACTCGGGGAGTCAATAATCAATATGAGAAAAAACATCAGGTATTGCAAAGTATGCCATAATATTTCCGAAAGTGAAATATGTGATATATGCTCAGATAGCACTCGCGACACTTCTATCATTTGCGTAGTGGAAAACGTAAAAGACCTCCTTACAATTGAATCCACTCGCGAACATAAAGGACTCTATCATGTGCTCGGCGGTGTCATCTCCCCTCTTGAAGGTGTCTCACCATCAGACTTGGAAATACAATCGCTCATCGACCGCGTAGCTGACGGAGATATTAAAGAGGTGATTCTCGCTCTTAGCCCCACAATGGAAGGCGACACCACCAACTTTTACATTTCTCGCAAGTTAGCCCCTTACAATGTTGAGATAAGCATGTTGGCACGCGGTGTAAGCATCGGAAACGACCTTGAATTCACAGATGAGCTTACTCTCGGTCGATCGTTAGTAAACCGAGTTCCTTACAAATAATTATGAATTGTGCATTATGGATTGTGAAATAAAATTGCGTGCTGTGGAGCCCATAGATGCCGATATGATGTATGAAGCTGAGAATGATGAAGCAGCCTGGATTTATTCAGACTATCTGGCGCCACTTAGCCATGAGCTTCTTCTTCAATATGCACTTTCCTACGATGCCGATCCAATACGAAGTGGTCAACTACGACTTATAATTGAAGCCGGGAAGACCCCAGTCGGCATCCTCGACTTATTCGACATCTCTGCCCGTCACCTGCGGGCAGACACAGGGATATATATACTTCCTGATTTCCGTGGCAAGGGTATCGGTAGGAAGGCTCTCGAAGCAGTGAAGGAATATTCCCAAAAACGTCTTGGACTCCATCAACTGACAGCCACGGTAGCCCACTCTAATGCAATAGCTAAGCAAGCATATCAAAAAGCCGGATTCAAACTGACCGGCTCGCGTCCCGATTGGCTTCGCACTCATGAGGGCTTCGAAAATGTAGATACCTTCTCTTGCATCCTATAGTCTTTAGTCGCCTGATTTTTCAAAAAAAATTAAACTTTAATACTCACTATCCCAAAAATTTTTAGTAATTTTACACTTTGTTTCAAGGCCGATCCTCGGGAAGAGGATCCCATTAGTAAGGTATTTGTTTTATTCATAATTCAATTCTTATGATTACAACACTGTTAGTAATCTTTATCCTCGGCTATCTCTTGATAGCCAGCGAGCATGTCCTTCACATCAACAAGGCTACGTTCGCACTTATCATGTGTGCCCTTCTATGGGCTGTATATGCTGTGGGCAGCCATGACCCTTCAATTTCTTCAGAGATGATAGAAGCTCTTGGCGACACATGCGAAATAGTGGTGTTCCTCATCGGAGCTATGACGATTGTGGAGCTTATCGACAGGTATGGGGGATTCCGGATCCTTCTTCTCAAGATCCATGCTTCCGACAAACGTAAACTGATGTGGATAATGTCGTTACTGGCATTCTTCCTCTCGAGCGTGCTCGACAACATGACCACCACGATCATCATGGTTATGATACTGCGAAGAATGCTTCGCAACTATAAGGAAAGATGGCTTTTCTCATGTGTCATAGTGCTTGCCGCCAATGCAGGTGGCGCTTGGTCTCCAATCGGCGACATCACTACTATCATGCTTTGGATGAAAAACTATGTGACGTCTGTCGACCTCATCGTCAATCTCCTTATCCCTTCACTCGTATCGGTTATCATCCCGGTTTTCTTTGCCTCGCGTCTTATTCCTCAGACATCAGTAGAACCTCTCAACAGTCAGGATCAGCGTGTAGGCTATGTAATGTCTGAAGAGCATCCTAAACTTTCTATTCTCATTCTTTGCTGTGGCGTAGCAGGACTTCTTTTCGTACCTATATTTAAGGCCACAACACATCTCGCTCCTTATATGGGAATAATGTTCTCTCTTGGAGTGCTATGGCTTTTGACAGAACTTATCGTGCGCCATTATCAGCTTGACGGTAAAATAGAAGGTCGAGTTTCTCAGGTCATAAGAAGTATCGACATGTCGACCATTCTCTTCTTCTTGGGAATCCTTATGGCTGTTGCAGCACTCAGTCAGGCTGGAATCTTAGGAGAACTGGCAGCTTGGCTCAACGACCAATTCCATGACGTATACGTGATCAATGGCATTATCGGTATTCTCTCATCAATTGTCGACAACGTACCTCTCGTAGCTGCTTGTATGGAAATGTATCCGGTAGCCAATGATGCGATTATAGCAGCCTCTTCAGATCCTGCGTATACCTCACTGTTTGTTCAAGACGGACTTTTCTGGCATCTTCTTACTTTCTGTGCCGGAGTAGGTGGCAGTATGCTGATAATTGGTTCAGCCGCGGGTGTGGTAGCTATGGGTATAGAGAAGATTCCGTTTATGTGGTATGCTAAGCGTATTACATGGCTGGCATTCCTTGGATATATTGCCGGCATAGCTGTGATATGGCTTGAATCCCTCTTCCTGAACTTCTAAACACTTCATACTTCGAAGGGACGCACGGCTCGTGCGTCCCTTCGTGCTAATTATTCACAAAAAAATCCAACTCTAATTAAACCTCCACTATACTATCTTGTCAAACATATAGCTCTCCATATCTATCTAAACGTTTCTACGGTAACAGACAATATGAAAATCAAGTTTCTATTGCCGTGCATAATGTGCATGGCATCTTTTTACGCCCTTGCAGATGGTGACATCACCGGAAAAGTTCTCAATAAAGAGACTGGCGAACCAATGGACTTCGTCAATATTCAGCTTTTCAATGCAAAAACCGGCAAACCTCTTCCTATTGGCACAAGCACCGACGAAAACGGTGCCTTCATCATTAAAGGGGTTGCCGATGGTAAATATATAGTAAAAATCACAAATGTCGGAAGCATTGACCAAGAGAGAGAAGCCAATGTGACCGGTGGCAATGTCAATCTCGGCAGTATAAAACTTGCAGACGATGCCAAATTGCTTCAAGAAGTAGTAGTGGAAGGAATTCGCAGCCAGATGCGCTTCGAACTTGACAAGAAGGTATTCTCAGTTGATGCAAACATAGCCGCTGCCGGACAGTCTGCTTCCGAACTTCTTGAATCAATTCCTTCTGTAGAAGTAGACCAAGACGGAGAAGTCTCTCTTCGTGGCAATTCATCTGTCACAGTGTGGATCAATGGCAAGGAATCAGGATTAACTGCCGACAATCGCGCTCAAATTCTCGAACAGATTCCGGCTGAGACTATAGATCGGATAGAAGTAATCACCAATCCCTCTGCGAAATATAGTCCGGAAGGAACCGCTGGAATTATAAATATTATACTGAAAAAAGATCGTAAAGCGGGTTACTATGGAAGTGCTGAAATCAGTGCAAATTCTCGTGGTGGCGGCAATGCAAGTGCAAACATCAACTATAATTCCTCAAAAGTGGATGCTTTTGCGGGACTTGGATTCAGGATGCGACGCAATACCGGAGGATCTAAGATGAACCGTGAATTTCTTGACGAAGATGGAAATCCGAATGGCATTTTCACCAACTCAGAGGGTAAAAGTCCGAATAGAGGAAGAAACATCTTCGCAAGACTCGGATTTACATATCATCTTACAGATAAAGATGATATAGGACTGAATGGGTTCGGAATGTTTGGACATAGCAACAGCAGTTCTACCACACTCTATACATCTAATGTCCCCGGTAATTGGCTGATCAACGATGATTATTCAAAAAACAGCGGAGACCACCGTGGCATGCACGCTGAATTTAACTATACACATAAATGGAACGATAACCATACTCTCGATGTGATAGCCGGATACAACCACTGGGGCGGACCAAACAGAAGGTCGTATGCAGAAGAAATCGAATACGTTGACCACACTGAGAATAAATATCAGGAACAGACAATGGATATGTCGACCTCTTCGTGGGAGGCAAAAGTGGATTACACCAACAAACTGGCTGAATGGCTTAAACTTGAGGCTGGCTTTAACGGGCGCTACAGCCACGAAGACACACCGACCGACACATATACCGGAACCTCAGCTTCCGACATGAAGCAGAACGAAGACCTTTACAATAGATTTATCTACAACAATAATGTATCAGCATTGTATGCCACATTAGGTGGGAATGTTAAGGATTTCAGTTTCTCAGCAGGGCTTCGGGCTGAGGCATGGCAGATAAAGACTCGTTCACTTGGCTTTGGAGAGAAGGAAGCGGAGGTCGCTCCGTTTAAAAAGAATAATTTCGCACTGTTCCCAAGCCTATTCTTATCATATAGCTTGCCACGTGATAATGAAGTGCAGATAAATTACACTCGACGCATACGTCGCCCATGGGGAGGCCAGTTGAATTCTTTCCATGATATTTCTGATCCTACAAATGTAAGCTACGGAAATCCGGAACTACAACCTCAATATTCAAACTCATTCGAACTCAATTATCTCAAAAGCTGGACATGGCACATGCTCTCTTTATCAGCCTACGTGCGTACCACATCCGACATGATGAACCGTATCAGCTATCTTGACGGCGATGTGATGTATTCTACTTGGGCTAATATTGCGGATGAGGTCAATTCGGGATGTGAGATAGTGTCGAAGAATTCTTTCTGGAACCGTCTTGATCTTACTACGACAGTCAACCTTTACAATAATCACATCTCAGGGTGGGATTATAACTTCTTAGCTGAAAGCGGCAAGCTTATACCTCTCAGCGGTAAAGAGCAAAACAGCTTTGCATGGAGCGCAAGGATGATGGCAAATGTCAAGCTACCTTGGTCGATATCTCTGCAAGCAACCGGCAACTATAACTCAAAGATGCTGTCGGCACAAGGATCGCGACAGGGGGGCTGGAGCGTAGACCTTGGTTTGCGCCGAGTGTTTGGAGCTTGGTCGTTCTCACTTAACTGCCGCGACGTCTTCGACTCTCGTAGATTCAAGAGTACGACCAATGGTCCGGACTACACTCAATACAACGAACGCTGGAGAGGAGGACGCACAATACGTCTGACAGTAAAATTCTCCTTCGGAAACATGAAAGCGAAACCCGACAAGCGAGGAGACGGAGAGCCGATGGACGGCTCCGGCTACGACAGCGGAATGGAAGGATAATATTCAACCAACAAAAAACGGATACCAATTTCTTCGGTATCCGTTTTTTTCTTAACTACATTGATATCTATATTAAACACTATGCTGAGGACAAGGTCAGAATTAATAAAAAATTTTTTTAAAAAAAAACTAATAAATTAGTTGCATATTTAAAAATTTAGTTATATCTTTGCATCCGAAATGATAAACAATACGATTATGACAAGCAAAACTTAACACTACAACCTTATAACCCTTAAGTTGAGCTTGCAATCTAAAACAACCCCAATATGAAAGCCGGAAGAAAGAAACAAATGCTGACTGAAAAAGAAGCGGAACTTATGAATATGCTTTGGGAAAAAGGTCCACTGTTCGTACGCGAAATGGTAGACCTGTATTCAGATCCCAAACCACACTTCAATACTGTAGCAACAACCATAAGAATACTTGAGACCAAAGGATATGTCGGACATGAAGTGTTGGGTAACTCCCACAGGTTTTATGCTGTTGCTGACAAAAGTGAGTTTCGTTCAAAATCTCTTACAGACGTAATCCGTAATTATTTCGGCAACTCATATAAGATTGCCGTATCTTCTCTAATAGAAGAGGAGAAAATCTCCGTAGATGAAGTGAAAGAAATTCTTCAGATCATAGAACAGAAAAACTCAAAAGATAAAAAATCAAATACTGACGAATCATGATACTCTCATACTCTATAATATCATCTATAATACTTGGATTTTGCTTCTTTGCTTATCGCTTTTTCATGGCAGGGCAACGGCAACATTCCATCAACCGCAGAATGCTTATTTTGATATATGCCATTTCTTTGGTTTTGCCTTTTGCTGTTTTGGCTACTATCATGAATCATCATGAACTTACAAATGGGGTAACAGCCATAGAAATCGGGGAAATCAAAAATGAAATCGCCAAAGACTACGGCATCACCGGATTCTTTGCCTCTATAAATATCTTTAAGCTTCTCATTAATATATACTTTATAGGAGCATTGCTGACAGCTTCCTACTATCTCTTCGGATTAGCAATGCTATTGAAAATATTTAGAAAAGGGGAAAGAACCGAATATGGAAATTTCACACTAATTCTTGTCAGCGACAATTTCAATGCTTCTCCATTCTGTTGGGGAAAGTCGATAGTCATGCAGCAGTCTGACTATGATGAGGACGGCGATATGATCCTTATTCATGAATATGCACATTTAAAATTGCATCACCGGACCGACCTCGTGATAGCTTATATCACAATTTGCTTGCAATGGTATAATCCTGCAGCTTGGGCTATGAGAGAGGAACTCCAGGCAATCCATGAGTATCAGGCAGATGAAACTGTAATCGAGACAGGAGTGAATCCTAAAGAATACCAAATGCTATTATTAAAACGGGCTGTCGGCTACGGGTACCAGTCGCTTGCCAACAGCCTTAATCACAGTAAACTTCAAAATCGTGTAACTATGATGTACAAGAAAAAAACATCGCTGCGACGCAAATTGTTCGCGCTCGCATTGGTTCCCGCCATAGGAGCAGGAATCGCTGTGTCTGCTATTCCGTCGGTAGCAGGAGTACTCGAATCGTTGGCAGCAACACAAGTCTTTAATCCTACCTCGTCTTCCACTTCATCAGAAGTCTCGGCTCCGGAAAAAAAGAAGGATGTCTTTACAGCAGTCCAAGTGCAAGCAGAATATCCGGGTGGCATGCAAGGTCTTCTTCAATATCTGATGAATAATATCCGATATCCGGAGAGTGCTATGAAAAACGACATTCAAGGACGAGTGATTGTCAAATTTGTCATAGACTCCAACGGCGCCGTCTCAGATGCTGAAATAGTAAAAGGAGTCGATACAGATCTCGATATGGAGGCGTTGAGAGTGGTAAATAACATGCCAAAGTGGACTCCAGCCAAAGTTGACGGCAAAGACGTAGCAAGCTACTTCACTCTCCCCGTGAATTTTAAACTCCAAGACGACACTCCCAAAGAAGAAACCAACTAACACTACATTATATCAGGTCCGAGACCTGATATTTATGCAAAAACCCCGGACTTCAGTCTGGGGTTATCTATATTATAACACAGTAGCCTCGGAGAGGCGCTTTATGATAAATTCCTCACTACCCACCCATTCCCTTATAAAGCGTCACACAATCCGGAACCTCCGACTCATAATGCGACACATAAATCAGTGTAGCACCATTCATCCTTACCAACTCAGATATTATCCTCTTAATCCGATCTTTCTTATACTTATCCAAACCATGAAGAGGCTCATCGAGCACTAATAATTCGGGTTGCTTTACCAATGCCCTTGCCAACATCACAATCCTTTGCTCACCGGAGGACAATTCTGAAAATTTCCTCTCGCATAGATGGTTAATCTCCAATATCCTCATCCAATCATCAGCCACTTTCTGCTCATCCGGAGTGGATTTCCTATATCTATTGAGGGAATTACGCATCCCCTGAATGATTATCTCCCTTACTGAATCATTCGACTTAAAATACAATTGCAT
>CAMWQY010000023.1 GCA_947176355.1 uncultured Porphyromonadaceae bacterium | reverse complement strand
GTGCAACTTTGGGGTTACGGCACAGGTTTCATCCGGGCATACACATGGAAAATTCTGCTGCGACATGGCAGAGACGAACAGCAGGAAATAAAAATGAGGAAGGGAAAATGAAACGTGAAGATTTCGGTCTGGAGGCGCAGGAGCCGGATATAGCTATCGGCAATCAACCTCTAAAGATAAAAGAGATGATTTCCGAAGAGCGGCCTCGCGAACGAGCCATCAACCATGGAATAGGTTCGCTTACCACGGCAGAGCTGCTCGCCCTCATCTTGCGTACCGGACAACCCGGACTGCCAATCACTGATCTATGTCGCCAGTTGATGAACGACAATGACAATTCCCTACTCCGCTTGGAACGTCGCTCGCGCAGTGAACTTACGCTGACCAAAGGAATCGGAGAAGCCAAGGCGCTTCAGATTGAGGCCATGATGGAAGTGATGCGACGCTACCAGAAAGAGATCATCGATAAAGCTACACTCCGACTTGACCAAATAAAGACGGCACAATGCATCCACGACCGCATGCGTTATCGCATAGCCAACCTCGACCATGAAGAAGTGTGGATTATGCTTCTCAATAGAAGAAACGAAGTGATCAAAGAATTCCGGCTCACAAGTGGAAGTTCCATCGCATCTGTTTTCGATACTAAGATGATACTCAAGAGAGCCTTGCTCGAAGATGCCCAAGGAGTAGTAATGTGTCACAACCACCCATCAGGGACTATGAGGCCATCAATCCAAGACGACAGCATCACCCGCAAACTTGCCGATGCATGCAAGACTATGGATCTCCGTCTGCTTGACCATGTCATCATCACCACCAATGGTTTCTACTCCTACAACGAAGAAGGACGCCTATAAACAACATTATAAAAACAAGCCCTCCGAGCTAACTCAGGAGGGCTTGTTTTTGTATGTTTTATAATCAAAGTTCACTTTCCGTGGCATCCACGCATCAGACGCAAGAGATTAGCCATTAAACCAGTTGGCAAGATCGCCAAACGTACCGATAGCGAAGAGCCAATACAGGATGATGAAGATGAGTACAAGGGCTCCAAGCCATACCCAAAGTTTGTTGCCGCGAGGAGCAATCTGATCGTCGTCTTTCTGACGGCTCTCCTCTATATTTTTTCCTGATCTTCTCATTTCCTGGAATGCCTTGTTTTCTTTTTCACGAAGGTCCTTATCTTCCATATTAGCCATAGTCTTGATATTTTAGTTTATAGTTTTATAGTTTCTTTGTGTTTTCTTAATCTAAAACGCGCGATGATTGCTTTAGGTTCAAAAAAAATTTCCCCTTTGCGCCTTTGCGTGATATTTTTAGAACGGGACAGTATCGCCTACGCCATCCGGCATGATATCGAGTGAAGACTGTCCGGGCAGCGGGTCGGCGGCAAAACTGAAGTTGGTGCCCCCCTGACTGAATTTTGAAGCTATCGTATCGCCACTATCACCTCCTCCGGAATTCATCTTTGACTGAAACTCCATCTTTGTGCCACTTCCGGTCTCTCCAAGAGCACTTTGGACCGCGTTATAACCTTCCTGCCAGTTTTCAAACTTTGCATACTTAGAGATAAAACGAAGTTTCACGTCTCCTACCGCACCACTACGATGCTTTGCAATGATCAATTCTGCAAGCCCGCGTATATCACGATCCTGAGCATCTACACCGCTTCTCGTATAATATTCCGGACGATGGATAAAGCAGACGATATCTGCATCCTGCTCTATGGCGCCGGATTCTCGAAGGTCGGAAAGCACCGGACGCTTGTCTTCGCGCGTTTCTGTACTACGGTTCAGCTGAGAAAGTGCTATGATAGGGATATTCAATTCCTTGGCAAGTGCCTTTAGAGATCGTGAAATCGTAGACACCTCTTGCTCGCGGCTCCCAAGCTTCAAGCCTCCGGCACTCATCAACTGCAAATAGTCGATCATTATCATCTTGACGCCATGTTCTCTCACCAAGCGACGTGCTTTCGTACGCAATTCCGTGATGCTCAGACCCGGAGTTTCGTCAAGATAGAGAGGAGCTGAATAGACATTTTTAAGAGAGGCATTCAGACGGTCCCATTCCTCATTGCTCAATTGTCCGCTCTTGATCTTCTCACCTTCAAGACTTGCCACATTAGACAGGAGACGCTTCACAAGCTGCACATTTGCCATCTCAAGAGTGAAAATAGCAACCGGGATGTTGTATGTGACCGTCATCTCCTTAGCCATCGAAAGCACGAACGCGGTCTTACCCATAGCTGGACGCGCTGCTATTATTATAAGGTCAGACGGTTGCCATCCCGACGTCATCTTGTCAAGATCATTATAGCCCGTACGCAGGCCGGAGAGACCGGATGAAGAGTTGGCGGCATTCTGTATCTGTTCGATTGCAAGATTTATCACAGGGTCGATCTGCGTCACCTCTCGCTTGATCTGATTTTGCGAAATATCAAAAAGAAGAGCCTCCGCTTCTTGAAGAAGATCGTCGATATCGTTTCCCTCATCGAAAGCCTTAGTCTCGATATTGGTAGCGTATGAAATAAGTCGGCGCGCAAGATATTTTTGAGCTACTATCTTGGCGTGATATTCCACATTGGCAGCCGAATAAATATTTGAAGTAAGACTCGTGATTTTTATGGCACCCCCCACTTCTTCAAGCTCGCCATTCGCCCTAAGTTGCTCCACCACCGTCAGCATATCTATCGGTCGCTGTGAAAGACCGAGTTGCATGATAGCGTTGAAAATCTTTTGATTGACAGGATCATAGAAACTCTCAGGAGAAAGAATGTCGCATACATTCATATACGCATCTTTCTCTATCATGAGTGCACCAAGCACAGCCTCCTCAAGATCAGTATCTCTCGGGGGAAGCTTTCCCGTAGGGTCGGTCATGGGGACTGCCTGGCGTTTTCCCCCACGCCTTTGATAGTTACTTTGCTCCGCCGGCATATTATATTCAAATCAAATTTGCCCTAAGAGCCTCCACACCTTCCGTTGTCATAGGAATTCCGGGACCGAGACGACGATGACCGTCGGCTGTCACAAGATAATCCTCTTCGTTACGAACGCCACCGAAACCAATCCATTTCTCAGCTTCTTCGAAGTTGATGAAATCTTTATGGCGTCCTTCGCTCTTCCAGAGTTGCGTAAGTTCGGGCATAAAGTAAATGCCGGGTTCAATAGTGAAGACATATCCCTCTTCGAGCGGACGTGCGAGACGAAGAGACTTGAATCCAAAAACAGTTGATTTAGGCTTTCCGTCATAGCCTACCCAAACTTCACCGAGATTCTCCATATCATGAACGTCAAGACCCATCATGTGTCCAAGCCCTGTGGGGAAGAACATGGCGTGAGCTCCTGCTTTGACAGCCTCTTCCACGTCACCTTTCATGATTCCCATATCCTTAAGACCCGAAGCGATGGTGCGGGCTGCCTCTATATGAACATCCCAGAATGGCACTCCCGGGCGGAGCATTGCCACAGCATTGCGCGATGCCGCTTGCTGAAGATCATATATCGCCTTCTGACGATCCGTATAGCGGAGATCAACCGGGGTTGTTGACGACATATCGCCGGCATATCCCATCTCGGTTTCAGCACCTGCATCGAGAAGGAAGAGTTGTCCTGATTCGAGGGTATTATTATAAGAATGATTGTGAAGGATCTCACCATGCACAGTCGCAATAGTCGGGAAAGAACAGCGCATACCATGCTCGGTAGCCACCTTCTCGACAAGGGCTTTCATCTGATATTCCGTCATACCGGGACGAGCAGCCTTCATAGCGGTTTTATGCATCAGAGCTGTCACTTCACAAGCCTTCTCTATCTCTGCGATTTCTTCAGCACTTTTATGATTGCGCATATCTACTACCGCACGTATCAAAGGCACTGATGGCACTGCGCCACCCGGCTGTAGGCCAAGAAGCTCCATTAGCTTCAGCTCGTGGTCGGCACGATAATAAGGTATATAATGTATAGGAGAAGCAGCCGCGCGTGCCTTGTCAAGATAAGCGCGTAGCTCAGAAGATGGGCGCACATCGGTCACTCCGGCTTTAGCTGCAAGCTCGTGAAGAGTAGGGAGATTACCGGTCCATACTATCATGTCGATAGTCAGTTCGTCTCCAAAAATAATGTCGCGATCGTTGTCTATGTCAATTACTGCGTTGAGTCCATCATGGTTCAACCCGAAGTAATAGAGAAATGTAGAATCCTGTCTAAATCCATATTCATTGTCACGATAGTTCATACCTACCAGGTCATTCCCAAGCAGGAGCACTACACCCTTGCCAAGACGTTTCTTCAGCTCAGCGCGGCGTTTGATATAAGTTTCCGGTGCAAACATAAGCGTATTTTATTAGTCGTTTCTGCAAAGTTAATGCAAAAAAACGAAAAATAAAAATTACTTACAAATAAAAATCCCGGAAGACCCAAATCCCCCGAGACAATTCTTTCTATTCTCCAAAATTAATAATTAAGTAGTTGGTCAAATTTATACATTATGAATTATGCATTATGACTTGCTTTAGCTTGGGCGTAGCCAATTATGCATTCCTACTTAAAATTAATCTTTAATATTTACACAAGTGTCACTACTACTTCCTCGTCATTTTCAGAGAGGGAAATCTTTCCTTCGCGACCGAGCCAGCCGAGAGCTGCCATTAATTCGTCTTTTTTGAGTTTGGTAGCCTTCTTTAGGCTCTTCATTCCAAGTCCGTCGGTAGGATTTGTTTCAAGGGCTTTGTAAACTTCTCCAGCCCATGTTCCAATTGATTCAATAGTCATTTTTCTAATTATTTTTAAATGGTTATACTTTATTATTTCTATCTCTTTTTCTATTAAATCAACAAATGGTCAGCGTAAAAGTTTAATAATTCTTTCAGCTTCTGAAGTATCGACTATTTTCCCGTCACCATATTTCTCGCGAGCCACAATATATTTATAGAATAACACACGCCCTACCCTATCACGCAATTGATCGGTAGATAACCTTCCTCTTCTGACAGCATCAGTGAGAATCATCACTTCTTCTTCCGTATTTGCAGGAGCAAGCACTATGTCGGCTCCGGCAATGATTGCGTCAGCTGCAGAATTACCCCCAGCCCCTGCCATATTCATGGCGTCTGTCACAATCAAGCCATGAAAATCCATATCCTTACGTACAAATTCTTTCAATACTCTTTCCGACACTGTCACGGGGACTTCCACCGAGTCAAGAGCCGGCACATAAAGATGCCCCATCATTATGGCACTAAGCCCATTTTCGACATATTCCTTAAAAGGCAACAGGTCTTTAGCATCGAGTTCTTTACGTGACTTTACTACAGACGGCAAACGCTTGTGGGAATCGGCATCGGCAGAGCCATGACCCGGAAAATGCTTGGCTACACTAAGTACTCCTCCTGATTCAATTCCTTTTGCGTATGCCACGCCCATGTCTGAAGCCCTATGGACATCACGTCCGAAACTACGCGACCCTATTCCGGATTTTCTTTTTCCCTCCGGAAGCACATCCAGCACAGGACCGAGCACCATATTTATACCGATCTCCCGACATTCACGTGCCACTTCAAAACCATAGTCGAAAAGCAGCGTTTCGTCGGCTGCCTCTGATATACGCCCATTATGAGGGAACTCCGGAGTGCCGTCAAGACGCATAGCGAGTCCCCATTCGGCATCAATGGCTATAAAGGGGGGCACTGATAGCCATTCACGCAGAGTATCTGCAATGCATCGAGCTGCCTCTACACTCCCTTTCAGAAGGACAACACCTCCGATATGGCTGTCGGTAGCGTATTTCTTTAAAATACGCATTGCATCAGATGAGACATCGGAATAGACAGCCGGCATGATCAATTGGCCGGCCATTTCCTCCACTGTCATACAGTCCATTATAGAGTCTGCCCAAGCATGCGCATCAATGCTTATGTCATGCTCTGCCTGGATTGAATCGAGTTCCACCACACTGACTGTGTCTTCTGCCGGAGGCGCATACTGCGCTCGTCTGCATCCTGAAGCAAGAAAACAGACAAACATCACCACTATAGACAGAACTCGATATTTCATGCAAAACTTAAGTTCTCAAAGCTTATTTTCAAAATATTTGATTTCGGTCTGAATTCGAGACTTGAGATAATTCATTTCTGCGCCTCTTCTGCAAGTTCCCCTACAATCTACACTGATAGAAAAAAGTTCTGCGCCTATGTATCTCTTTATAAAAGCACACCCTCCAAAAAGCAGCCTATTTATATACAAACCGGGGGTTAGGGTCTGCCATCATTGGAAGCCCCAGTCGGCTAAGCTCCTTGACATATCGGATAATGGGTTCGCAGAGTTCATTCTCGCTGCTGTATATCCATTCTCCGTTTGCCATTGAGCGCATATCGTCATTGCCCCAGGCCACATAGTCGATGGTAGCTACTGTATAGGTTTGCTCCGGGTCTATTTCTTTGAGATTCAAAAGCACATGCTCTACATTGCGATCGCTGTCGCAGACCACTTTCATCTCACTGCTTACAGCTTCCCCACCCTTTGAGGCAGCCACCTTCATAGTCTCAATAATGTCTTTTCCACTTATACGCATGATCACAAAATGATTGCTGAATGGGAAAGTACTAAGAATATGACCGGTATTCACCGCCCCCTTCGGTATAGGATTGCGTATGCCACCGACATTCATGATAGAGAAGTCGAGATGAGGAATATTCGGATTGTTCTGGCGAAGGGAGTCAAGCACAAGATTTCCATACCAACTTCCAAAGTCTGCTGTCCAATTGGGAAAAGCTCCGGTCCTGCTATCATTTCGGAAGTCGTGGGCTGCTTCGCCGATTACATCACGCGTTACATTCTCCAGCGAGTCAGTAAAGGGCTGCAGGAATTTCTTGATATTCGGGTCAAGTTTGTTTTCAGGAAATCTATCGGTGACTTCAATCAGGGAATATTCATAGTCAGCCGGGGTCAAAGTCTTCAACTTGTCAAGATCCACCCTGATCTGTCCGATATATTTCCCCGACTTGCCGGTCTGCACGATCAGCACAGGTCTTTCCTCAGCATTATCTACAATGCTTGGATATTTGTCGGGATCTTTCGGGTCGATGAGTGTATGGCTGTGTCCTCCTATGATAATGTCTATATCCTTCGACGCCCGGGCAAGTTCGGGGTCGGTAGTCTTGTCATTCCCCTTGGTATAGCCGATATGAGTGACAGCCACTATGAGGTCGCATTTCTTCTTGTCTTTAAGAAATGCAGCAGTCTCATTAGCTGTATCAATCACATTCTTAAACCCCATACCTTCATAGTTAGCTTGCGATATGATGGATTCGGGATCAATATTTATGCCTATGAAACCAATTTTCTTACCTGCGATATTTTTGATAGCGTATGGTTTGAAAAGGCCATCAGCAGGTGTGCCTGAAAAGTCGTAATTGGCTGACAGACGATCCGATTTCAGCATCCGTTCCTTTTCTGCAAGAGCTTCCAAGCCATTGTCAAATTCATGGTTGCCCAAGATGCTTATATCGACGCCAAGCATATTTTGAAGTGGATATTCCACATCCCCTTTGAAAAATTTGAAATAAAGCGTACCCTGCACCTTGTCGCCGGCATCTATCAGCAACACATCCTTATTTGCACTTTTCACAGAATCGATGATTGCCTTACGTTGAAGCACTCCCCCCTTGCCGTCGCCATCCGGCAATATCAGAGAATGCGTATCATTCGTATGCAATATCACCAAATCGCGGGCAGCGACACATAGCGCCGCCCCCGCGATAAGCATTCCTGTGATGATTCTCTTCTTCATCACTTATAAAATTCTTTTAAAATTGACATTAATCATTGATCATTAAGTAGCTGCTCAAATTAATCCATAATATCATTAATGTATTATCATCTGACTACCAGAGAATAGCAATTATGCATTATGAATTATGAATTATGCATTTCTACTTAATCGTTGGCTATCAAGTTTTCACCGGTCATCTCCTTCGGCTGTGGGATTCCGAGGATATGAAGAAGTGAAGGAGCCACGTCAGCAAGTCGCCCATTCTTCACCTTTGCATTCTTGTCGCCAACATAGATAAAGGGAACTGGATTTAAAGAGTGAGCAGTATTGGGAGTGCCATCTTCGTTGAGTGCGTGGTCTGCATTGCCGTGGTCAGCGATTATGATGCTCTCATAGCCATGGGCAAGAGCTGCGGTGATTACTTTTTTCACGCATTCATCAAGAGTCTCGACTGCCTTCTGAATAGCAGGATATACGCCTGTATGGCCTACCATGTCGCCATTTGCAAAATTGACCACAATAAACTCATATTTCTCACTGTCGATTGCCTCCACGAGTTTTTCAGTCACTTCCGGTGCAGACATTTCTGGTTTGAGGTCGTAGGTAGCTACCTTTGGAGAAGGCACAAGCACGCGCTCTTCCCCTTCAAACGGAGCTTCTCTGCCCCCATTGAAGAAGAATGTCACGTGAGCATATTTCTCAGTCTCTGCGATATGAAGTTGCTTAAGCTGCTTTGCAGAAAGGTATTCAGCGAGAGTGTTAGACACATCTTCTTTTGGGAAGAGAATATGCACACCTGTAAAGCTGCTGTCGTATGGAGTCATGCAGTAATACTGAAGGTCCGGGATGATGTTCATTCCGGCTTCTGAATGCTGAGTGAGCACTGTAGTAAGTTCTTTAGCACGGTCATTGCGATAATTGAAGAAAATCACGACGTGGCCAGCACCAATGCGTCCATCAACTTTGTCGTTGACAATAGGCTTCATAAACTCGTCAGTGATTCCTTCTGCATAGTATTCTTCTACAGTCTTGACCACGTCAGAGGTCTCTTTGCCTGCACCATAGATCAGAAGATTATAAGCTTCTTTCACACGGTCCCAGTTTTTATCACGGTCCATTGCATAGTAACGTCCAATTACAGTAGCAATAGATCCTGCACTTTTCGCGCAGTGGTCTTCCACTTCCTTAAGATAACCGGCACCGCTCTTAGGGTCAGTGTCACGGCCATCCATGAAAGCATGGATATATACCTTATCAAGACCGTATGCTTTAGCAGTGTCGCATAATGCAAAGAGATGGTCGAGGCTTGAGTGAACACCTCCGGCTGAAGTGAGGCCCATGAAATGGATAGGCATGCCGCTCCTCTGAGCGTATGTGAAAGCGCTCTTGATTTCGGGGTTTTCCATAAAAGAGCCGTCTGCAATGGCACGGTTGATCTTCACAAGATCCTGATAGACGACGCGACCTGCGCCAATATTTAGGTGCCCCACCTCTGAATTGCCCATCTGGCCGTCGGGGAGTCCTACGTTTTCGCCGGATGCTTGGAGTTGAGAGTTAGGGTATTCAGCCACAAGGCTATCAATGAAAGGAGTTGGGGTGTTGAAGATGGCATCATCCTTCTGGTGATCACCGATTCCATATCCGTCAAGGATAATCAAAAGAGCTTTTTTGTCCATATTGTATAAGTTGTCTGTTATCAATCTTCATAATAGCTGTAATGCTAATCTATCTTTACGTTTTATCAGCCGATGAGCTATTGATCTGCAATTAGGATGCAAATTTACATAAAAATCCTCATATCAGCAAATCTAACTTTATTTAATTCAAGTTTCATTTGTTTCTATTTAATGTATCTAAATTATCAATCTTTAAAGTTCATAGTTTAAAGTTCATAGTTTATAAATTACCCCTTTGCGCCTTTGCGTGAAATCAATGGGCGTGAAATAAAGTTAAATAAGTTTAATATAGTGTCTCAGCTCTTGCATATCTCGGATATTCGCCCTAAATTTGCATCATCTGAAAGGCTCAAGCTAAATCAGCTAAAAATTATTAACAGACAACAATGAAAACTAACTTTATCCCATTCATCTCATCCATAATACTCCTAATCCTGGGATTTTCAAATGCCGAGGCGCAGACCTGTCGTGTGTCTGCCGGCTACTCCGGCAATGGCTTACAAACTTATAAAGAGGTTTTTGAATATGACTATGTGGAAGTAAAACCATCTTTCCCCGGAGGTAATGAAGCACTCCTTGACTACATAAACAAAAATAGAAAATACCCGGCGGATGCATACGAGCACGGTATTGAAGGACGCGTGACATGCAGCTTCGTTGTAAATGCCGATGGCAATATCTCCCATATACGTGTCATCAAAGGATGTCACAAATCATTGAATAATGAGGCTGTGCGTCTGCTTACTGAAATGCCTTCGTGGTTGCCGGGCAGACAATCCGCTCATTGCGTGCCGGTCCGCGTGGTGCATTGCATCCCCTTCAGGAAATAGACATTTATCCTCTTCCATCCAATTGAAATTCAATATAGATCAAATATTCCGGAATTCGGCATGCCCGAGTCTTCCTCATTCATGCAATGCGTAGCGCAGCGAGCGAGCCTCCGCGCACTTTGCTTCCGAGTGAAGTAATGGTAATTCATAATTCATAGTTCATAATTAAGCTCTGCGAGCCCTTTGCCCCTCTGCGTGAGATTTTTAAGTACTTGCCAAAGTTGAATTGATTAGAGATAATAGTACAGATTTATACCAAGTGAACTTGCCGACTTGTGTGGCTGTGAGAAGCTGACTCCGATAGCAAAATCTTTGACATTGAGTCCTAACCCGACTGAAAAACCACTCAAGAAATTCCGTTGATAAGAACTCATGTCGCTGCGAGTCTTGTAGTTATATCCTAACGCTAAATAAAAACGATCGGATGGCGCATATTGCAAGCCAAAAGTCAAATGCCTGAAAAAAGTCGGTATAAACTTATATTCTGCTTCTTCCACATCGGAAGAAGCATTTTCATTTTGTGAATGATCATAATAAGGGAGTTTCCAATGTGTCAGATTGTGAGCCGTAATGGCAAGAGAAAAGGGACCTCCTCCAAGCCCTTGCATATAGCCTAACTGCACATCAAATGGAAGATGATCGTAGGCTTCATTAAACCTTTTCACCTGTCCGCCGGCATTTTTTATGACAGCTGACAGCGAAAGATCCTTTTCTTCATCGTAGTAGTTGATGCCAAGGTCTGCAGCTAAAGCCACTGCCGTATATTCCTCGTAATTGCTATATATAAGTTTTGCATTGATTCCTCCGCGTAGACGATCTGAGAAATCATGACTATACGTTCCTTCCACAGCGATATCCTGAGGTTTGAAAGTGCCTGTAAAGCTTCCATCTGGATTATAGCCGTCGATACTGCCATAGTCAAGATAACGGACACCGATTGCAAAAGCACCTCTTTCACCGACACCTTGTGCATATCGGGCAGCCGCAAAATTAGACGATCCAAAATAACGCATATAACTCAGGGCAGCCACACGCCCGATTTCAGAACCAAGCAGACCAGGATTCTGGTCTACGAGCATCGGGTCAGGACTCGACAAAGCGATTGCATTCCCACCCAATGCCAGCGCATGAGTAGCCGTTGACACATCCAAAAACGAATAAGCATTCGCAGCCAACTGCGAATATGAGGTAGTGGCAAAGAGCAACGATGCTCCAGCCAGCCACAGCCGCGGCCATAATCCCCTCTGTTTCTTGCCAAAGGACTCTGGTCTCTCGCTTTTGAAATTCGACTTCTGCGATCCGGTATCTGAAAACTTAATATACATATATAGAAAACGCACCACCTCCCAATTTATTGTAATCCCCACCCTCAGACACCATCCGCAAGCCCTATCTCCATATCGCGAAGCCGTTTCCGCCCAAAGCCTCTGCTTAGTGTTTAGATTTTCATTTAAAGGATATCATTCGAGAATAATAAATTCTGTGAGAATCTGCATGTTCTTGCGCTTTGATAAGTTCTGAGCCTAACATTTAAGTTCAAGTTGGCTAATGATATTTGGAGATTTCAATTTTTAATGTTATCTTTGCCAAAAGAATATACAAAACATAGAATATGAAGATACTTGTGACCGGCGCAGCCGGATTTATCGGAAGTGCGGTGTGCCGCCGCCTGCTCGACAAAGGAGACACCGTGGTAGGTCTCGACAACATAAATGATTACTATGACCCTGAGCTGAAATATGGAAGGCTTAAAGAATTGGGAATCTCCAAAGATGACGTAGCGTGGTATAAATTCACCAATAGCACCACTGATGAAAAATTCTCCTTTATCCGCATGAACCTTGAGGACACCCAGGCTATGCAGATGCTATTCGCCAATGGAGGTTTTGACATGGTGATAAATCTCGGGGCTCAGGCAGGTGTGCGTTACTCCATCACCAATCCTCATGCTTACATCGAGAGCAACATCGACGGATTCATCAACATCCTTGAAGGATGCCGTCACAATAAGGTGAAACATCTTGTATATGCTTCCTCTTCGAGTGTTTATGGTCTCAACGGGCAAGTGCCGTTTTCAGAGCATCATGGCATAGCACACCCCGTAAGTCTCTATGCCGCCACAAAGAAGAGCAACGAGTTGATGGCGCATGCCTACTCAAAACTATATGACCTGCCTACAACAGGCCTTCGCTTCTTCACAGTATATGGTCCCTGGGGACGTCCTGATATGTCACCCTTCCTTTTCATAGACGCTATCTTGCACGACCGACCAATAAAGGTGTTCAACAACGGGGATATGCTCCGTGACTTCACTTACATTGATGATATTGTCGAGGGAATTATAAGGATCTGTGATGTCATACCGGAAGGAAATAAGGAATGGGATGAAGAGAATCCTGACCCGGCAACTTCACCGGCTCCATATCGCGTCTACAACATAGGAAACCAGCAGCCTACACGCCTTATGGACTACATCAAATGTATCGAAAACGCAATTGGACGCGAGGCAAAGAAAGATTTCCTCCCTATGCAACAGGGCGACGTATACCAGACATACGCAGACTCTTCAGCCCTTGGCGATGCCACAGGATTTAAGCCGGATACAAAACTGCAGGATGGAATCAACAGAACTGTTGCTTGGTTTAAGCAGTATTATGGCCTTTAAGGAATTTTAGAATAGAGTCTTGACACGGCTCTATCATTTACGATAAAAATTAGGATCTAATACCCGTTACCCGGTTCATAGCGAATCGGGTAATTTTTTTATCACTATATTTCAGACAAATATTTTCTTAGATTTCTGATTGCTTATATATTTTACTTAAAAGCTTATTTGACGCGCCCTACAATGTCAATATGCTAATATAAAAAAAATCTATGTTTGGCGGGCATACAAATCTCTTTCCAAGAGATACCTATAAACCATAAATAATTAGTAATCAGAGGTAATAATTCGACAAAAGAGTCGTTTTTACAAACAAATTGCAAATATTCCTCAATTTTAAGCCGTTTTTTTATAAATATTTCGAAAAAAAATTCATTAAAAATGAGGATATTTCAAAGATTTTATATAATTTTGCAGTCAAATATAGGTATCTCTTGGAAAGAGATACTAATTTCTACGGTCAATACTGATTATAGGTCAGTAACCAAACTTAAACTAAAAGAAGATAAACAATTAAAGAATAAGAGGTTAGCATCGCATGAGTCCCGCAGAGAAACTTGCAGCAATTCCGAAAACAAACTTGATAGATTTAAAACATCTATCTCCTGTTGACCGCCTTTCCGCAGCACGCAGCATATACGCTCCTGCAGTGGAACTCTACGCGTCTTCACAACTCTCAATACGCGAGATTGCTGAATCCATGGGACTTTCTCCAAAAGCATTGAGCCATTATCTCTCTTATCATCATAGACACCTATTATATATAAGGTATAATATAGAGATGCCCGAAGGTGACCGACCCATAAAGATCAAATCACCTCGTGGACAGTCTCGCACAACACACCTCAAGTATAAAGATGCCATCGAGGCTGCAGGCGACATAGCCTACGTAGAATTCAACATCTCAGAAATTGCACGTATCTTTGGAGTGAGCCCTACGGGACTGTCTTCACAGCTCCGCGTACATTATCCCGATATCATAACTGCACGCGAAGCCCTGCGTAATCGTCTCGGAATTGCCGACGGTAGGCACAGGGGGGCAAAACCTGCAAGCAAATCTGCATATAAGGATGCCGTACCTCTTTACAAAGACACCGATCTGACCATTCAGGAAGTCGCCGATCGCTTGGGTATCTCAAGAAGTGGATTTGGGCAATACATGCGCCACTACCACCATGATGCCATTGAAGCCAAAGCACGGCGACGGCATGAAGCCAAGAGAGTCTACCACAATAGGCAGCCGGGCAACTTATCCGGCAACGGACAGAAATACGGCGCGAAGACAGAGACTCATCAACAATATTCCGAAGCTCTGAAACTTTACCGAGAAGGACAAAAAAAATTAAAGGAAGTGATCCTTGAGACAGGGGTGCCCCCGGCAGGCTTCAAGCATTATCTCGACCAATGGCAACGAGAAGCGCGTCAAAGTCACAAATACGGCAAATATTGCAATGCAATAGCAAGTCTGCACGAACGCCCGAGACCGGTGGCTGAAGTGGCGAAAGAATTCGGACTGAACGCCGACGTTTTCCGGGAATATCTCAAGAAACATGCACCTGATCTTGCTGCCGGCCAAGGGTTGGTGAGGCTCAACAATGGAAAGCTGGTCAAGAAAACAGCATGGGAAAAATACAGTCCTGCTATTGAGGAATACCGAAAAGCAGGAGGATCTCTCCGCTCGATTGCCTCTAAGTATGGCATAACGTATAACTCTTTGTTCTCTTTTCTTAAGAGAATTGATGCTAATTGACAATTGAGCATAATTCAGAATTCAGAATCTTTCTGATTGGTAATGGGGAATTTAAAAATGACAACAGACAACTTCATATATGACAGCTAACAAACTGATAAAAAGAACCGGTATCCTCTTCGCGGGACTGATGCTTTTGGGCGGAATCGGAGCCCAAGCCCAGGACGTAGCTTTGAAGAGCAATCTCCTTTATGATGCCCTCCTTACGCCAGACCTTGGTGTCGAAGTGAAGGTGGCTCCGCAATGGACTTTGGAGTTGACCGGCAATGTAAATTTCTGGAAGGTCAACGACCGCCGCTGGAAGCAATGGAACGTGCAGCCCGAGGCACGATTCTGGTTCTGCCAGGCATTCTCCGGACATTTCCTCGGCGCCCACCTTATCGGCGGACAGTATAACTTCGGCAACCTGCCATTCAACTTCAAGTTTCTTGGTACAGACTTCAGTCAGCTTCGCGACAGCCGCTATCAGGGCTGGATGGGAGGCGCCGGATTGGCATACGGATACAGCTGGATCCTCGACCGTCATTGGAACTTTGAGGCGGAGATAGGCGTCGGCTGGATCTATGCTACCTACGACAAATATCCCTGCGCTGTCTGCGGCACCAAGCTTGACT
>CAMWQY010000022.1 GCA_947176355.1 uncultured Porphyromonadaceae bacterium | reverse complement strand
CCAACACAAGAATGTCAGCCGAAGGAATGATAGGATTTTCCTTTAGCCATTTCGAATTTACACCAAATTCAAGGTGGAGATCTGATGCGTATTGTATCCTCACAGTGAATAAGCTTTTCTAATGATTTCCATGAATTGATTCTGGGTAATCTCTGGTATACCCATATTCTTAGCGATAGCCTTGGTATTTATAGGATCGTTCTCAATGGCAGTCAGAAACTGGCGTATATCATTCCGTATGCTTTCAGGAGCCACAAACCTGTCTTCGGGTGTCAGAAGGTATGCCATCCGGTAAGCGTCTCTCTTATGCTTGTCTATATCATCGCTCTGGACTCTCTGACCAGATTGCCTCCGAGCTATATTGTTAAGGTAGGCTTTTATCTTGAGTACTATAAGTGCGTCCTGATTGATAGCTTGAACGCCATCCAGTTCAACTGCATGGCTGACTGCATACCCATAATAGTCATCGTCCATAAGTATTGCCGAGAAGCTTGACAGATATTCTGAAACAGGTATGTGTACCAGATGAGCGTCCTCTGACAACTGAATTGAATCCGGTCTGCGGGAAAACAGTTCTATATATTTAGGGAAGTCGTTATCCTTGGGGTCAATAAAGCGATAAAAGCATCTATGGGTTTCTTCCTCTGATTTTACCTGCCACGCCGAATATCCTCCGGCTCTGATGAAATCCCAGAAACTTCTAAGGTATTCGGGTGTGATTGCCTCACATACCACAATCATGTCTATGTCTTTTGTAGCGCGTCCCTGAATATTGGCATCTTCCAGATTCAGATTGCAAGCAGTGCCCCCGATTATGACATAATTTCCTTTATATTCACCTAAATACTGGCGTATCTTATCTATTCCTATCATAATTTTTCAGTTAAGATTTTATCTATCTCCTTCTTCACACGAGGATCATCATCGTCTTTGTAAGAAAGAGCAAGTGAGAAAATATCGAGGCCTTCATTGATTGCCGTCAACTTTGGGTCTGTCTTCCACACTTCGATAATCGAGGTACCATCGCTTGGATTGAGAGCGAGTTCTTTCAGACGTGGATTACGGGCATACACGGCATATACCGGATACTGAGGGGGAGCAAGCATCGACATGTCCGAAAGTGCGGAATCAGAAGACTTTACACCTATCTCTTTCGTTATCTCGTCATTGACAGTGTACATTCTTTTTTCAACCGGGCTGTCTGACATATCATACATCTTATCCCACATTTCTTTCGGAGACAGATTGAAATCCAAAAGTTTCTTTCTCCCATACTGACGGAAAGATACGAAACCATTCTGTTCAAGTTCATTGACTGCCAAAGAAAGAGTCTTGACTGAATAGCCCATTATCTCGGCTACCTGTGACACACTCTTTCCTTGCAGGCTCCTCTTGGAAAGCTGCAAAATGACTACTGCAACAGCAACAGCGGAGAGCTTTTCTGATTCGGGTTGACGTACCCCTAAGCCTCGCTCGTTAAGCAATATTCCCAAAGAAGGAAGGTAAATCTGCTTGTCAGGCACTATGAAATTGATTCGGCTGTCTATAAGGATGCGTCTCTGATAGGAATCCATATTCTCTAAGATCAGGATGGAAGTCATTCCAGTCTTCCGTTCCACTGTACCGACAAGGTTTCTGATCATGCGGAAATCATATCCCTGTCTCGGTTCAATACCCACACATTCAAAGTCCTTATACCTGACGACTGTGTATTCCGCAGTAGATAAAAGGGCATAAGGAAGTTTTCCTTTGTGAGTGTCGAAACTTTCAATTTCTACATTCCATCCAAAAGAGGCACTTAGATAGTTTTTTATTTTACCTTCGTTTTTCATATTTACTTCATCAAAGTAACAATGCAAAATTAAGGTAAAATACTGAAATAACCAAATGTCGGACTTTGAAAATTCCATTTTACACCAAAAACGCTAATCATTCTCATTCGAATCAGGTAATATTTCCATTTCAAGGTAGATTCCGAAGGTATCTTTCAGAATAAGATAATCGAAGTATATGGCTTTTTTATAGATAATGTTATTGTTCTTTCAAATATTTTAGTTAATTTTGTAATCGTTAGCTAAACACGTTTCAGAAAATACAACCTTAAATTTAATCATGCGAACGAAACAACTATTTAAGCGTTCACCGCTATATGCTCTATTGGCGTGTAGTATTGCAAACGCCACGCTATCAGCTTCAGGCAAAGGAAACTCCGGAGAAGGCCACACTCCTTATTTTTCAACTCCTGTTTCTAAAATCGCTACGCCTAATGCGGATGGCTTTATAGGCAGATGGCTGATGCTCGAACCCATTGACAAACCCAATAGAAGCAATACTGTCTTCACTGATAGTTATCTCCGTGAAGCACTTAGTCCGGATAATTACCCGGGGCAATTTAATGTCTTGCCTAAGAATGGACAGAAGGTTAAGGTTGGTAAACAATCTCTTAAATGGCATTCGCTTGACAGTAAGCTTTTTAATGTGAAATTGTTCAGATTTGCTACAGGCCTTGAAAAGCAATATTATGGCATAATTTTCTGGGTGGTCACAGCGATAGATTGCGAGGAGGATATTCCAAATGTAAGAATGTCGGTTGGATCAAATTCCGGGTCAATGTGGTGGCTTAATGGCGAAGAAGCAGTAATACTTTCAGGCGACCGCCGAATGGTTATGGACGACTGTATGTCGAAGCGTCTTACTCTTAAAAAAGGGCGCAATATCATAACGGGTGCCATCATCAATGGTCCAGGAATGAGCGATTTTTGCCTTCGCTTCATCGATAATGAAGGAAAACCTGTCACTAACTTCACAATCAGTAATCTTTGAAATCATGAAAACCAAAAGATATTTATTTTTGCCTATAGCTCTTATGAGCCTTACGGCTGCAAGCGCATACTCTCAAATAGGAGAACCTTATATTCATGATCCTTCCACAATAATGAAGTGTGATGGGAAATATTACACATTTGGCACAGGAGGTGGTGGACTTATATCAGAAGATGGTTACCATTGGCATAGAGGTGGCGTGCGTCCCGGGCGTGGAGCCGCTCCTGACGTTGTCAAGATTGGAGACAGGTATTTAGTGGCTTATAGTGCTACCGGAGGAGGTCTTGGAGGAGGCCATAGTGGGAAAGTCTTGACCATGTGGAATAAGACACTTGACCCTAATTCACCTGACTTTGAATATAGCGAGCCTATTGAAGTGGCTTATTCTGAGGAAAATGAAGATTGTGACGCTATTGATCCTGGTTTGCTTCTTGACCCTACGACCGGTAGGCTCTGGCTTTCATACGGTACATATTTCGGATTCATTCGTCTTGTTGAGTTGGATCCGGCTACCGGAGCAAGAAAGGAAGGTAACGAACCTATCAATATCGCCATTGATTGCGAAGCAACCGATTTGCTCTATCGTAATGGCTGGTATTATCTTTTAGGTACTCACGGCACTTGCTGTGATGGTCCTAACTCAACTTATAATATAGTAGTAGGAAGATCGCGCAATGTTGAGGGTCCATATCTTGACAATATGGGACGAGATATGCTCGAAGGTGGAGGCAAGATGGTGGCAAGTTCCGGCAATCGAAAGACCGGTGCGGGACATTTTGGTCGATATATCGAAGATGAGGGTGTCGAGAAAATGTCTCTTCATTTTGAAGCCGACTTTGACCAAGGAGGAAGAAGTGTCTTAGCAGTTTTGCCACTTTTATGGAAAAATGATTGGCCTGTAGCAGGAGAGCCTTTTGTAGAAGATACATACGAGATTGAATCGGAACGTCGCGGTTATGGTCTGGAACTTGCCGTAGATTTCGTGAGGATGCAAGGTGGAATGCATCGTTTCTGGGAGCCACAACAGGAACCTGTAGAACCACTCCCCGACCAAAAACTTGAAGATGTGATTGAAACTTGGCCATCCGGAGACATCGACGTAAGGATTGGGGATTACATGTTCCGTCCCCACCAGAAATGGACAGTGACAGCAGTTCCGGATGCCGGCGGCTACCTTGGAGCGCCATATTATAAGATTACAATCGAAGGCACTGACAGAGCCTTATGTGCCACTCCTGAAAAGGAAGTGTCTACAGTGGAGCATTTTACGGGAGCAGATGAACAGCTATGGAGAATTGAGCAGTTAATTGACGGGACCTATCGAATAATGCCAAAGGCAATTCCGGGTTGCGATGAAGAACTTGCTCTCGTTTCCATAGCAGATAGCACACCATCATTGGGAAAATTTGACTTCTCAAGCGACAATTCCAAATGGAATTTTAGAAAACGCTGAGATCAATGCATAATTCATAATGCATAATTCATAATCACATGACATTAAAAAAAATATTTGTATGGAGTGTAACTTGCAGCGTTGCAAGTCTATCCGCGCAAAACCCGATAATCCACAATCAATTCACAGCCGACCCCACCGCAAGAGTCTTCAACGGCAAGATGTACCTCTACCCTTCTCATGACATAGAAAGTCCTGTGGATGAGCTGAAAGAATGGTTTTGCATGGAAGATTACCACGTGTTTTCTTCCGACAATCTTGTGGACTGGACAGATCATGGGGTGATCTTGACTCAGAATAACATTCCTTGGGTAAAACCAAACTCTTACGCTATGTGGGCTCCTGACTGCGTTGAAAAAGATGGCAGATATTATTTCTACTTTCCGGCTTCTCCAAAAGATATGGAAAGAGGTTTTGGAATAGGAGTAGCTATAGCCAACGCTCCTGAAGGTCCTTTTATGGCTATGCCACGTCCCATCAAAGGAGTGATGGGAATTGACCCATGCGTGCTTATTGATGATGACGGGAAAAGCTATATTTATTGGAGTGGAATGGGACTGTCGGTAGCTCCTTTAAAAGACAATATGCTGGAACTTGATGGCGAACCCACGAAAATATTAGGTCTCCCTGAAGGATTCAAGGAAGGTCCATTTGCTTTCAAAAGGAATGGAATATATTATCTTACATTCCCATGGGTAAAAGAAAAGACAGAAACTCTCGCATACGCAGTAGCGGACAACCCTTTGGGTCCATTTGAGTTCAAAGGACTTATAATGGATGAGTCCCCGACGGGGTGTTGGACGAATCATCACTCGCTTGTAGAAAAAGAGGGAGAATGGTATCTGTTTTATCATCATAATGATTATTCTCCTGATATGGACAAGCGTCGCTCTGCAAGAATCGATAAGGTTACGTTCAATCCTGACGGCACAATTAATAAGGTGACTCCAACTCTTCGAGGTGTTGGAACAAGCAATGCAAGAAAACGCATTCAGATAGATAGATATAGTGAAATTAGCCCGAAAGGTGTGGAAGTTAAGTATCTTGATCCCAAAGACACTTTTAAAGGATGGACTGCCATTTTCTCCAAAGCAGGTGCATGGCTTCGTTACGACAGAGTTGACTTTGGAAATCGTCCTGTAAAGGAAATGACTCTTAAAATTAAAAGTCCCAAGGGATGTGGATTAAGGATAAATGATTCAAACGGTAAGGTGATAGTGAATGTTTCAGTAAATGGAGCAAAAGAATGGCAAACAGTAACTGTTCCTGTCATCAATTCTCCACAAGGAACAGTTGATCTTACAGTGACTATGACCAAAGGATCTAAGGCGGAAATAGACTGGTTGGGTTTTGACGCACTCCCTCACGAAGATGGCGGCATGGAAACGGGTGTATATAGAAACTATTTCAAAGACCTTGGATATTCAGATAAGGAAGTCAACGACAAACTAAATGAAATATTTGAAGGAGTATTCTATGGTCCTGATAAAATATATTTTGAGACAGATGATTCCACTGCCTATATAAGCGATCTGAAAAATCATGATGTGCGTACGGAAGGTATGTCTTACGGAATGATGATAGCAGTTCAGCTTGATAAGAAAGAAATCTTTGACAAACTTTGGCGTTGGGCAAAGAAATACATGCAGCATCAAGACGGACCCAGTGACGGATATTTTGCATGGAGTTGCAAGACCGACGGAATGCCAAATGCACACGGCTCTGCCTCCGACGGAGAACTTTTCTTTATTACATCACTTATATTCGCATCAAACCGATGGGGAAATGACACCGGCATTGACTATCTTTCAGAGGCTCAAAGCATACTGAATAAATCGATGCAGAAGGTCGGCATGGACCGAGTATCGCCACTTATCAACATTGAGGAGAAGCTTATAACTTTTACTCCCGATCCATGGGGCGGAAGCTATACAGATCCATCCTACAATATCCCGGCTTTCTATGATGTATGGTCAAAATGGGCAAATGACGGAAGAAGTAATTTCTGGAAAGCTTGTGCTGATAAAAGCAGAGAATACCTTCATAAAGCCACTCACCCTTCTACAGGATTGACACCAGACTATACTGCATATAATGGGGCTCCACGTGGAAGCCGATTTATCATTGGAGATGATTTCCGTTTTGATTCATGGAGAGTGCCGTTGAATATTGCAATAGACTATTCGTGGAGTGGTGCAGATACTGACTGGCAACGAGATTACGCAGACAGAATCCAAGAATTTTTTTATAAAGAGGGAATTGATACATTCGTAGATCAATATAAGATTGATGGCAGTGCTGTAGATAGTGTTTTGGGAGCAGGAGATTTTGAAAAACTTCGTCACTCCATAGGATTGGTCAGCACATTAGGAGCTGTATCATTAGCGGCAACCGATCCAAAGTCGCGAGAGTTTGCATCTCGATTATGGGATTCAAAACATGAACCGTATGACGATGGATATTTTGATGCTTACTACGATGGATTGCTGCGTCTCTTCTCCTTTATGCTTCTGAGTGGCAACTACAAAGCAATACCTCCACAACGATGAACTATCAATTATCAACTATCAACTATCAACTATCAATTATCAACTATAAATTATGAATTATATTCGATGATTGAGCAAACATGCTTCGGAATTTATCCAAAGCATTATAACAAAAAACAGGATTCTCTCTTTGGAGAATCCTGTAGTCTTTATTAATATCCTCTGTGTTTCTATTGAGATATTAAGAATAATATTAATAGTTTTCAGGACGAAGCTCAAAGAATGCCTGAGGATGACTACATACCGGACATTTCTGAGGAGCAGATTTGCCGACATGAATATGTCCACATTCCAAGCACATCCACATACGGTCACCGTCACGAGAGAAGACAATTCCATCTTCAATATTCTTAAGCAGAGTGCGATAGCGTTCCATGTGGGTCTTTTCGATTTGACCTACCATCTCAAATTTCTTTGCGATTTCAGTGAAACCTTCTTCGCGTGCGATAGCGGCAAAACGAACATACATGTCGTCCCATTCGAATTCTTCGCCTGCAGCTGCATCTTTGAGGTTTTCAGGAGTTGCCGGAACATCACCATCGTGCAGATATTTAAACCAAAGTTTAGCGTGGGTGTGTTCGTTCTTGGATGTTTCCTCGAAGATATCCCCGATCTGTTGGAAACCGTCTTTCTTAGCTTTCTTAGCATAGAAAGAGTATTTTACACATGCCTGAGATTCACCGGCGAAAGCTGCCAAAAGGCATTCTTCAGTCTTACTTCCTTTAAGTTCTTTCATATTCGTTTTTATAGTTTATAGGTACGTTATTTTTCCATTAAACACTAATAGATATTGAAAGGTTCATTCAAAGAATTATCTTTTTCGGTGTCAAAACTACTAAAAATTCTTAGTTGAATATTATCAGGTTTAAAATATTTTTTCCAAAAGATTTGATATCATAGTTTTTATTGCTAATTTTGTAAACTTTATTAACGTATTCAAAAAATACAACATTATGTAACGCCAAATAAATATAAACCCAATATAAACAATGAAATCAATTTATAAAATTAGCATAGGTATGGCAATTGCGCTGTCAGCAACCGTTACGTTTGACTCGTTTGCCGGCAAGCCAACTGAAATGCTTGCTTTCTCGATGCCGGATGGCAATGGAGGCTTGAAATTGGCATCCCGCAGTGCTTCAGACAAGGAATGGCGAACGATTGGAAACTTCCATTCTTTCCTCGGTTCTGATTTTGGAGCATGGGGAAGCGGCAAAAAGATGCACAATGTAAAGATTGCCAGAGATGCTGAAGGGATATTCTGGGTTATTTTCAATCCGGATAAAAAAGGAGAAGTAGTGGCATTCACTTGCAGTCCGGACCTTGAACATTGGACACCACAAGAATACCGCCGCAGTGACTCTGACTATATGAAGGAGCTACCCTCTTCCGTCACTTTCACTGATTTGACTGAAACGAATGTGCAAGGTAACGATGTGAAAGGGACTGTGATTACTGTTGATTCTGACCTGATCGGACGTTTAGATGGATATGTGCATTATCAATCTATAAAGAATGCCAAAAATGATGAGAGGGCTGATCAGGACCCATGGAGATTCAAAGGTTTAAAACCGCTGAAAGCCACTGTAAGTCTTGATAAGAACGGTGCAAAACCAATTTCTGACAATTTTATTGGCATCTTTTTTGAGGATATTAACTATGGGGCTGACGGAGGTCTCTATGCTGAGCTAATTCAAAACAGAGACTTCGAATATTCCGAAAAAGATCGTAAAGAATGGTCTCCAGCTTCATATTGGGAATACTCCGACATGAGTTTTCTAATAGATACGACAGATCCTATTCATCCCAACAATAGCCATTACGCTATATGCCAGACATCAGGCAAACCCGGTATTCTTTCTAATAAGGGCTTTGATGGCATAGTGTTGAAAAAGGGAGATAAATATCTTTTCAATGTTTTCGCCCGTTCCGCAGTAAAGACAGGTCTTAAAGTGATGCTTACCGACAAAAACGGGAAGATTCTTTCTCAAGGAAAAATCAATGTACCTGCAGGAAAAGATTGGTCAAAACTTAGTGCAACTTTGATATCAAATGCAGACTGCAACGACGCGATGCTGAAGATAGAGGTCCCTGCTAAGAGGAATGTAAGCCTTGACATGATTTCTCTTTTCCCTAAAAAGACGTTTAAAGGACGTAAGAATGGACTTAGAGAAGATTTAGCTCAGACCCTTGCCGACCTACAACCTAAGTTTATGCGTTTTCCGGGAGGATGCGTAAGCCACGGCAATGGAATCGACAATATTTACGACTGGAAAGGATCTATCGGACCTCTCGAAGCACGTAAACCACTTCCTAATCTATGGGGCTACCACCAGAGTCGCGGACTTGGATTTTATGAGTATTTTCTTTTCTGCGAAGACCTTGGAATGCAACCGCTCCCGGTGTTAGCAGCCGGAGTACCTTGTCAAAACTCTTCTCGCCATTCGCACTATAGTCACGATGAACTGACTTCCAACGGCCAGCAATGCGGAATCCCATTGGAAGATATGCCGGCATATATCCAGGATATTCTTGACCTTGTGGAGTATGCCAACGGACCGGCTGATTCTGAATGGGGCAAAAAGCGTGCTGAAGCCGGACATCCGGAACCTTTTAATATGAAATATCTTGGCATAGGCAACGAAGACCTAATCAGCGAGACTTTCAAAACACGCTTCAAGATGATACGCGATGCGGTCAACGCCAAATATCCCGATATTACTGTTGTAGGAACTGTCGGACCTTTCTTTGAAGGTTCTGACTATGAGGAAGGATGGGACTTTGCAAAGAAAGAAAATGTAGAGATAGTCGATGAGCACTATTATGTTGCTCCGGGTTGGTATGTTAATAATCGCGATTTCTACGACAATTACGATCGAAAAGGTCCGAAAGTTTATCTCGGTGAATACGCCTCACATTATCCCGGCAGGGAATCGAATCTTGAGTGTGCTCTATCCATTGGTCTATATCTGACCGACGTGGAACGTAATGCAGATGTTGTCACCATGACTTCATACGCTCCTCTCCTTTCAAAGAAAGGAAGGACTCAATGGCGTCCGGATCTTATCTATTTCGATAATGAGAGCATTTCATTATCTCCTGACTATTATGTACAGCAGATGTATGGAACTAATTCAGGAACCACTTACATTCCCTCTTCAGTTAAACTTCAAGAAAAGTGTTGTGGCAGGTGCGACAAATCGCCTAAAGATATCACTAACGATGATGTTACTAATAGATTCGGAGTATCAACCGTGATTGACGATAAGACAGGCGATACCATTGTAAGAATTGCCAATATGCTTCCAGTTGGGATTGAAGTGAATCTTGACGGATATCCTATAGGAAAAGCTGAGTTAACTACTCTAACAGGAAATCCCCGCGACACTAAAGTGACTCCTACCACGTCTTCAATTGATCTCGTCGGCTCTGTGGAGGTAGCTCCTTATTCATTCTCAACTCTAAGAATATTTAAAAACAAATAACCTTGTAAGGACGCACGGTGGTCTCGTGCGTCCTCAAAAATCCAATTTACCCATGAAGAAACTAAGTACAATTATTTTGCTTGCGACAGCTTTAATCTTCGGAAATGCCTGCAAATCAAACAAGACTGAACAGACTGATACTCAAGATGGAAAGACTCTTGTACTTTATTATTCTCAGACAGGAGCAACAAAAGCAGTGGCAGAAGAATTGCAGAAACAGCTTGGATGCGACATTGACTCTATACTGGCAGTCAATCCATACGATGGTGACTACGGACAGACTATCTCGCGCTGGAAGCAAGAGTTAAAAGATAGTGTGAAGGTTGAAGTCAATCCTATTAATGTCAATCTTGACGAATATGATACTATTTTCCTTGGCTTCCCGATATGGGGCGGAACGTATGCTCTTCCGATGGCGTCATTTCTTGCAGATAATAAGTTTGAAGGAAAGAAAGTTGTGACTTTCGCCACTTTTGGGAGCGGAGGAATAGAGAATGCTTCTATCGACGTTGCTGTCGCGCTCCCCGGAGCGGATGTAAAAGAAGGATATGGAGTGAGAAATGCCCGTGTAGCAAAAGCGCCTCAAGAGATCAAGAGTTTTCTGATAGAAAACGGTTACGTTGAGGGCGAGATAGCAGCATTGCCGGAATTTTCAGAGCCTACTGATGTTAGTGACAAAGATGCAGTAATCTTTCACGCCGCATGCGACAACTATCAGTTCCCTCTCGGAAATCCCGTCTCAGTGGCTATGCGTGACACTCCTGAGGGTCCCGAATATGAATTTGGAGTGAAATCTACAGCTCCTGATGGCTCAGAATCCAACTCTATCATCTATGTATTAGCACCTCAAGGCCAGACTCCCGAATTCACAAGAGTAGTGAGAGAATAAATCATAAAAAATCCCATTGAAGGTATGACCGCAAGACGCTTCCTATCGATAATCCTATCATGGGCAATGGCAATGGCTATTGCAGTCCCCGGTTTCTCCCAAAATCAATATGACATTTTCATTGATTCACTTAAGACAAATGTCAACAGGCAAGTATATGGGCAGAAATGGCATCGCGGTGGATATAGACATCGTGTGCCATATCGTCATATCGTCTCTACGCCGGTAATTCCTGATAGTGTGGACATGGCATATCATAAAAAGAAAAATTTCTGGAGAGCAGGTGCGGAAGTGGTAGGACTCAATGTCAGTCTTTGGGCTTTTGACCGCTACGTAAAGCATGGCGATTACGCATATATTTCTTGGGAAACGATAAAGGAAAACTTCAAGCACGGCTTCGAGTGGGACAACGACCATCTAATTACTAACATGTTTGCGCATCCATACAATGGATCGATGTTCTTCAATGCTGGGCGTTCAAATGGATTCAATTTCTGGCAGTCTGAACTGTTTGCTATAGGAGGAAGCGCAATGTGGGAAATGTGTATGGAAAGAGAGTATCCCTCTACCAACGACATAATTGCCACTCCGATTGGTGGAGCAGCCATCGGCGAAGTTTTGTACCGCGCATCCGATCTTGTGCTTGACGATAGTTCCACCGGAGGAGAACGTTTCGGTAGAGAAGCTGCCGCTTTTATCTTAGATCCTATGAGAGGAATCAATCGAATAGTGACGGGACAGGCATGGAAAAAGAGATACACATCAGGCAGACGTTTTGGACTTCCGCCTATCAGTGTAGAGCTTTCAGTCGGACCTCGATTGCTTGCAATGATCGACAATGATGGATTCAAGGCTGGAGGAGCTGCGGAAGTTAATCTGGAATATGGCGACAGATTCGAATTGACTACAAAAGTGCCATACGACTATTTCTCTTTTCTATTAGAAACCCAAATGGTGAAGACCCAACCACTCCTAAGCAGGATAGAGATCATTGGGCGGCTCCTAAGTAAGGAAATTATTGATGAAGAAAGAATCAATATGAATGTCGGGATGTATCAACATTTTGATTATTTCGACTCAGATACCATAAGGAATTTAGAAAATGATGAGATAATACCCGAAAATGTTCCCTATAAATTCGGTACTCCTGCTTCATTAGGAATAGGCTCAATGATAAGATATATTCCCAATAGCCAAATGTCGGTCGATGGATTCGCTCATTTCAATGTAGTGGCTCTTGCAGGAGTGCTTACAGATCTATACAGGGGCAACGATGAAAGAAACTATAGCTGGGGAGGCGGATATTCAGTTAAAGCCGGTATGAACTGGGCTATGGCAAACGATAAAATATCTTTAAAGATAGCAAATCAATTCTATCACATTTTCACCCGCAATAATTTTGACACCTCCAGCACATGGATGACACGCCCTAAAAGCGGAATATTTCATATTGAAGGAGGAGATAACGGAGTCTCAACTTTCAATCATTTTGAGGCAAATGTAAACTTTAGGTTAAAGGATAATCTGTATTTTACTGAAGGTTTTGACATCTATTATAGACATACTTATTATAAAGACTTAGTGCTAAATGTGACAAATGAGAAAGGAGAACAAACAAGAATATCCAATTTAAAATGGAATAGCAAGCAGATAGGAGCATATATAATGCTGACATACAAATTTTAGTCAAGCTGATATTGACAATAAAAAAGAGGAAGCTTATTCTGCTTCCTCTTTAATATTATTCCGTAACTAATAATTATTTCGTATAAAACTCGATTACTCTGCTTATAGCCCTTTCACATACCGGACAGAATGCCGGATTATGATTATCTCGCATCCTACAAGTCTCTACGGGACGATATACTCCTTTTGATCTATAGCCTCCACCTTCAAAGACTCCTACCACAACATCTCCCCTCTTATCATTGGAAGTATCTTTCATTCTGTCTTCTCGTTTACCTCCCTTGTCGTTCCAAGGCGTTGGAATCTCTACTCCAGGAGTCAGCATATCTTTCCATTTTGAATCAAAATCAACCATCGTCGTGATATTTTGTTCCCAGGGTTCGATATCAAGTGGATATGTCTCGTCTTCCTCCTCAGTGTAGAAATATTCATCAGCAAGACCGGCAAAACTATGTCCAAATTCATGCACAGCCACCGGAAGAGTCAGTTTATGGTCGGAAGTAGCTATTTGATAGCTGTTATAGATGCCACCTCCTCCATATTCGGGAGTGTTCACAAGCACCAGTACATGTTCGTAAGGGATGCCTTCAAGTGCTTTATGCAATTTCCATACCCTCGGTGTAGTAAGATAGCGAGAAGAATAGAATGTGCTGAAATGAGATTCAAAAGCAGTGTCTTTCCATTGATTTTTCAATGGTACAGTGACGCCACTATCCTTTGATGGCGTCATTACAGCCACTACATTGAATTTATCTTTGTTCGAGGCAAACGGTTCGTAGCTCAAGATCTCATCAGCTATGATTTTAGCTTTACTGACAAAAGACTCCATTTCTTCTTGTCTGTACCCCTCAGCAAGAATGGCAATATCGATGGCTTGAGTTGGATCTCCACCCTTATGAATATATTTGTGAGTTGTAGGATTCTCGCCTCGGAGTGCCACAAGTTCATCATCAGGTCTATAACGATGTGTGATTCTTCCTATCTCATCGTGACGATTCCCTCGCAAACTTACAGTAATGTTTGCCTCCTTTTTGGGAAGAGGCACAAGAAATGAATTTTCAAAAGCCATATTTTTCTCCTTTGCTTCCGGAGTATTAATCCATTCCTGAAAAAGTGAGGAGAAAGTATTCATATAAAGAGTGTCGCCGGAAAGCGGATCGGTCACCAAGACTGTACCGTTTCCGGCTACAGGCACCTCTTTCAAACGTGATCTTCTTCCTGCCCAACCGGGTTGCTTCGTCTGGGAATCGATCAAAAGATTTATTCCATCCGGGCCACCACCTAATATATAATCAATTCGAAGAGTACTGTCGCAGAAGTTTTCTGAAAAATCCGCTGCTTGCATTGCAGAGGTAAGTCCAATGGCAATGGCAACTACAAAAATCTTATTCATTTCATTTATTTTAGTTTAATTGTTTAATCGGTTATAACTCAATGTTTATTACTTATTGTTTATTGTGAATTGTTTATTCGAATGATTTGTTGCCGGTGCTGCTTTTGACAAAGTGACAAGATATACGCCGGTGAAAATTAATATTACAGCAAATACTTTTGGAATCGAAAAATGATCCATGCCAAGAATTACACCTACTATTGTAGCTACAATTGGCTGCACGTAATTGTACATACCCACTATAGTAGGACGAAGATTTTTCTGTCCGATCATTATACATATATATGCCACGTAAGTCGCGAAAAAAACAATATATCCGACTCCTAACCATTCTGAAATTGTAATTGAGGACCAATCTGTAGCTTTTACAAATCCGATTGTCGCTGGCAGACCAACTATTGATGCGGAAAGGAACATCCATTTCATCAGGGTAACGAGAGAATATTTCTTGATGAAATTTCTATACAGAGTAAGATAAAGAGCGTAAGATAGTTGAGCCATCAAGACAATAAAGTCGCCCAACGCAGGATTGTCTCCTCCCGCTATTGTTCCTTTACCCCCTAACACCAAGATAAGAGCACCAGCTGCCCCAAGCACAATTCCTCCGGCTTTTTTGAGTGTGATCGGTTCTTTAAGGAAAAGCCAAGCCAAGAGCATCACCCACATTGGCATAGTGGTAGTGACCAATGATGCCTCTCCCGGAGATGTATAGCTCACACCTATTATAAAGCAACCTTGATTAAGAAGTATGCCTATCATACCGGCACCAAACAGACGCAGTTTGTCAATCGGCGGCACATGCTCTTTCGGCGTGAAGATAGAAGTGAGCCAAAAAAGAATGGCGGCTCCCGCTATCCGGAAATCCACCATTATTATAGGAGCTATAACACCGGATGCGAATACTAATTTGGCGACTGGCGACATAAGACCCCAGCATACGTTAGCCCCCAACATCGAAAGATGTCCTTTAAGATTAAAATCCGAATTCATCTTCATACCTTATAAAGATTTCGATCTCTGAGATCGAACCATCGTATAGATTATTTTGACTGCAAAATTAATCAAAATCCTCCATTTCGCCAAATCCTTATTTAAGCAAAGAAGTGAGAATATATGCGTCACAAAATCC
>CAMWQY010000021.1 GCA_947176355.1 uncultured Porphyromonadaceae bacterium | reverse complement strand
TCACTTCAGTTAGCTCACTCTGTGGCATCCCCATTATAAATCGTGCATTGGTGATCGTTAATCGTTAATCGTTGAGATCAGCGACCCATCCCCGGAATTATCAATAATCCGAACCGGAATCCCCAAATTAGCAATAATCCTCTCTTCCTCCTCCTGACTTTGTATACGCTTCCGAATTGCATCCTCACCCAGAGAATCCCGCTCCATGACTCGCGCTATACGCACATCTTCCGATGCCGTCACCATCCATATCTCCTCGCACATCTTCGCCAACCCCGAAGTAGCAAGAATAGCAGACTCTACGAAGCATCTTTTCGCACCCATTTTCATTTGGTAAGCATGCCATCTCGCCACATCCTCCCTCACCAGACGATGCACAAGCGAATTGAGCCACAACCGCTCCTCATCACTCCCAAACACACGCTTAGCAAGCTCAGGCCGACAGATAGGTCCCCCGGCTGGACAAACCTCCTCCCCATACCTCCCATTAAGCGCATCAAGCACCTCCCTAGAGCCATCCATAATCCGTTTAGCCTCAAGGTCACAATCATATACAGCCTCTCCCCTCAGCCTGAGCACCCGGCTCACTACCGACTTTCCACTCCCAATCCCTCCGCATATTCCAATCATCATGACAATCCTTTTTAAAGCCCAAATTCAGTGTAGTTAGCGCACTCCGTGCGCGTCCCCCTCTGACAAATTATGACTGATCCTTTATCATTTATAATTTATTTAAGTTTCGCTTGTTCTTGCGTATTGATTCGCAATCCCTTAGCGCAGGAACTGCGCTTGTTCTCTGCGATCTCCGGGCGATGCGAAGCAGCCCGTAATCTTAGCGTACTTGCTATAACCGCGACGCGAAGCTCAAATGATCGTTAATCTTTTATAGTTAATCGTTGAAAAAACTCTGCGCCTTTGCGCCCTTTGCGTGAGATTTTTAGAGCTTGCGAAAGTCGAGTAATTTATAGTTGATAATTGATAGTTATTTCAAATTCTCCCTAACCCTATCCAAAAACGATTTCATAGCCCCCGAATCCCGACGGTCGATAATAGCCTTGAGCTCCGTCAGATTCTCCTGAATCCTATCAAGCTGCGACGATGTATGAGGATTGAACAGAATCTCCGTCAGCAGGAAGTCATCCTCATTCATCAATCCATGAGCTATCGCCATGTGGCGCTTGAAAGTAGTGCCCGGAGCATCCTGATGCTTCATCACGCTGCCGAATACCAATGTAGAAGTAAATGGAATAGAAAGCGAATAGGCTATCGTCTCGTCATGCTCGGCGAAAGTATAGTCCTCGATGTGCAGACGAAGTTTCTTATATAGAGAGCGGAAAAACTCTTGTCCTTCCTCATCCCCCTCCTTGATGATGATAGCATTCTCATTGGCAAGATTGCTCAGCGATGCAAACGTAGGTCCAAACATAGGGTGAGTCGACACAAACCGATACCCCTTCTCTGCATAAAACTCCGGAAGCCCGGTCTTCACGCTCGCGATGTCACTGAGAATCGCCGTCTTGGGAATATAAGGAAGTATCTTCTCAAACGCCTGTATCGTATATTTCACAGTTGCCGCATTTATCACCAGATCAGGCATGAAATCCTGAGCCTCTTCCGGCTTCATGAAACGCTGCACATTGAAAGTAAACTTCAGATGCTCCGGATTTGGATCATAGATAGCCACTTCATGGTCAAAACTGAGAAGATCACAAAAGAACGAGCCCATCTTTCCGGCTCCAAGTATCAATATTTTCATATTTTGATTTGTATAGTTGTCAAGTTGAATGATTCCGAAGACCCTGAACGTAGTGAGCGCACTCCGTGCGCGTCCCAGCGTGTCAGAGGTAACTTTTTTACTCTGTCAGATCTTTCATTTCCAGGAGTCTCTCCTCCGGCATCTCCTTCATGTCAGAAGTCAGATAAGCCCTTCCGGCATCCACCCCAATCAGCACCATATCCTTTCCCCCTTCCGGCTTATATTTGAATATCCTGTCCGAAGTCCGTCCAATATAGTTCAGTCTTCCATCCGAGGGGTCCATAGTCCACACATTCTTCTCCCTTCCAGATATCTTGCCGAAATCTATTTCCATCGGACGTCCCGTATGATTATAGGCCAGCAAGTAGTCTTTCCCTCGAGTAGCAAGAATCCTGTCATATCTTGTGCCATTATTGACGACAATAGTCGAATCCGACACCCTCTCGAAATAAGGGAAAGCCAACATCAGTCGCTTCAAATATTTCATCTGCGTTCTGCCCGGATCATCAATTGCCACATACCATGGCTTATTGATTCCATCTGCAAAATAGGCACCCGGCAGCCCCGGGCGCACAAACTGCATTACATTGTTATGCCCGTATGTATGACCGCATGCCCCTCCGAACACCGACCAATAAGCATACCTCCTGACGTCTTTGTCGTTCCACAAAGGCTCCTCTGCGCTATGCAATCCCTTTGGTATATTCTCATAACTCGGTTCTCCGTCAAGCACAGGTTTTATTGGAGTATACTTTCTGACGGAGTCCACATACATCCATGAGTCCTCCTCTGTACCGTCAGGAATAGGATAATCCTTGTTTCCCATACGCTGATCATAACGACGATGACCACTCTGAAACAAATGAAAGTCAATCCAATCCCGGTCGGCAAACCATCGTGCCGAAGTAGTGCGTCCACGAGGATGGAAAGTCATCAGATGTTCTGGATCATTTGCCTTTATGCTTCTCGCAAGAGCATCCCAGACATCCGTCTTCACATCCCCCTGTATATCGCCGCCGATGATCCATACTATGTTTTTCTTATCGCCATATCGCTTAGCCAAAAACTCACCGTATCTTTTTGCCTGCTCCTCATTCATCAGCCCCCCTTTCACCAAGCCTCCCCAAATGCATACCATACCGATATAAATGCCGTTACGTTCTGCCATGTCTACGATATAGTCCAAGTGCTCCCAATAGCCGTATTCTCCGGGTTTTGACGCCGCGTCAAGATTCCATCCATCAGTATGCGACATCTTGCCGTAACGATTGAATGAGGGCACACCGTTGAGCACCTGTATCTGCACCACATTGAATCCCTCCCGTGCCGTCTGCTCCAGATAATGCTGAGCCTCATCCCTGTCGAGCCGTTGCGGCAGCAGCCACCCCGTATCCCCCAGCCAGAAGAAAGGAGTCCCGTCCTCATGCTGCAGATAGAGCCCATTGTCAGAGACCCGGAGAGCCCCATGCTCCCAAGGCCTTTCCGCCGCCCGCAGCGAAAGCGTAAAAAATAGCACCAATATCGAAAATAAACCTGCTTTCATAATCTAATTTTATTCAAGTATCGTTTATCATTCATCGTTAATCGTTGAATCATCCTCCCATCTTGCAAAATTAGCTAAAATCTACTGAAATATCAAATCCGCGACCCCACTTTAGCAGCAAAAGCACTCTCCGAGTGCGACCACACGCCTCCTATTCTTACATCCCGCCCCGACAAAAGCATCTTATTTTTTACTGCCAAGCAGCTTCAGCTTCTTCCGCAGTCAGATTTGTCCCCCGCCAAGCCGCTACAGTCTTATTAGCCCTATTAGTCTAATTTGGCTTATATAATTTTGGATTCTCAATTTTTTATAAAGAGTTTTGATTTTTTTTATTATCTTTGCGTTTTCTTTTCTTAAATTCTAATACCAATATTTTATGCGTAACATCTACCGCTCTCTTCTTGTCTCTGCGATTACGTTGGCGGGAACGTCGACCGTTTCTGCTGATTTAGTAATCAATGAGATCATGCAGTCGAATATCGATTGCATTATGGACGATTTAAATGAATTTCCCGACTCTTGGGTGGAACTCTACAATCCGGGTCCTAATGACGAAAATCTTGCCGACTACAAACTTGGCGTAAAAGATAAAGTCAAGAAGGCTTATCAGCTCCCTGCCCGCACTCTCCATGCGGGGGAATATATTGTGATATATTGCGACAAGGCAGAGCAAGATCTTCACACAAGTTTCCGCCTTGAGTCAGGCAAAGACGGAGCTGTCTACCTCTTCAAGAATGATGAAATCATAGACAAACTCGAGGGGCTCAAAAAGCAACCGGCTCCCAACATTGCTTACGGCCGTGTGACCGATAATGCCGCCGAATGGGGTTATCAGTCTGTACCGACACCCGGTGGTTCTAACTGTGGCACCGTCTGCAAGAATATCCTCGGTGACCCGATTTTCGACGTAAAGGGCAAAGTTTTTTCAGAAACAATCACTCTTACTCTCTCACTGCCGGACGATGCTCCTGAAGGAACAGTGATCAGATATACCATTGACGGGAAAGAACCCACCGAAAAAAGCTTTAAATACTCAAATCCCATAAAAATTCAAGCCACTAAAGCAATCAGGGCAAAGCTTTTCTGCGAAGGGTATCTTTCTCCACGCTCCACTACTCACTCCTACATCAAACATCCGAGAGAAGTCACTCTCCCCGTCGTATCAATTGTCACAAACAAAGATTATTTCTACGATAATAAATTGGGTATCTATGTGCAGGGTACATACACGAATGGCACTCCCAATTATGAATATGACTGGCGACGCCCCATAAATTATGAGTATTTTGAGGGATTCGGTATTCCCAGCAGTATCAACCAGCTTTGCGAAACACGTGTCAAGGGTGGAGCGACCCGTGGCAACGCGCTTAAATCACTCGCTGTCTACGCTAACAAGCGTTTCGGTGAGAAACGCTTCAACTATGAGTTTTTCCCCGACCAGACTCCCGGCATTGAGGAATTCAAGTCGTTTGAAATGCGAAATTGCGGCAATGATTTCGACTCCATGTATATGCGTGATGCAATCATACAGCAGAGTATGGGAATGAACTGCGACCTCGACTGGCAACCTTCACGCCCCGTGATTCTTTATATAAATGGCACATACAAAGGGATCCTCAACATAAGGCCTCGCAGCAACGAAGATTACGTATATTCTTATTATGATGGTCTCGAAGATATCGACATACTCGAGAATTGGGAGGAACTAAAGGAGGGCACAATGGATAATTTCAATGCCTTCAAGGATTTCTATACCGAAAAGGGGCATTCATTTGATGAATTTGATGCCCTTATGGACACCGGGGAATTCTGCAACCTCATGATTATGGGTATCTATTTCGACAACGAGGATTTTCCGGGGAATAATATTGTCATGTGGCGGCCCATAGCCGACGGCGGCAAATGGCGCTGGATATCAAAGGACACCGATTTCGGATTGGGACTATATGGCCAGAGAGCTACATATAAGACCCTTAATTGGATCACCACTCCGGGCTATGACAATAACCGCAATAATTGGGCAAACACAGCTGACGCCACCCGACTATTCCGTCGACTTCTCGATACTCAGGAATTCAAGGATATGTTTATCGATCGTTGTGCTGTCTATATGGGTGATTTCCTTCGTCCTGAAGCAGTCAAAGGGCGTATTGACAAAAGATATGATGAAATAACGACTGAATACAAATTCCATCGCGATCTGATCAACCCATGGTGGCCCAACCATAGTCAGGAGATTGAATACGGGAAAAACTGGATAACAGACAGATGGGGATTCTTCTACGGACATCTCTCCGATTTCTTCAAGCTGAAAAAACCGGTTGTCCTGACCATTGCCAAAGGAAGCGACTCCGCACGCAACCTGATAATAAACGGCATACCACTGACTGCATCTGAATTTGACGGCAAATTCTTCCCGGGACGTAAACTGACTATAGAATCAATATCTGATTCTGATGGCCTTTACGTCAACGGCTGGGAAGTTGCGGTGACGTCCGGAGGAAAAACTTCTACCTCTACCTACCAGACAGAGATATTGACATTAGAAATGCCGGAAGGGAGCAAAGTGGCGATCAATCCTATCCTATCCGCAGAGCCACTTGCGTTAGATGAACTTCAGGCAGAATTTGATCCTAATGCTCCTTGCAAGATATATGACGCAGCAGGTCGCCACCTTTGTACTTCACCCTCTAATCTCAACAAGGGCATATATATCTTCCGCCAAGGAAACGCCACAAAGAAAGTCTTATTAAAATGACACTTTACATTATCCAGTCTGACAAATAATGGTGATACCCTATATATAAGGGGCGGCTGCACTCCGCAGTCGCCCCTTGCTTATTGTGAAGATGGATTACTTTATTTCCTTTACAGCTATCTTCTTGCCACTCTTAAGAGTCTCCACTTTAATGACAACTCCTTCATGAGTCTTATCTACAGGCATACCCTGAAGATTAAAATATTCTGAGCTTACCACATCCTCAGATTCTGCTCCAAGACTCTTGATACCTGTTGAATTGACCTCTACAACGGGGCCGAAACCACCACGGCTGTTTGCTTTGCGCACTTTCAGATTGTTGCCGACAGGTAGTTCTCCGGCGTAAATCTTTCCGTCTACCAGATAAACATTGCCGGAAAGGTCCTCATTTTCTGTATATACTGCCTGAGAAGCAATTGCTTCAGGATTCCAATCCGGGAAGACCTTGTCGATGGCATATTCAGCAGCTTGCTCGTCGGTGAGAATTGTCTCATATTGCTTGTCGCCGGAAGTGTGAGTGAAGGTCAGTTTATTGGAGGCCGGTGATATACGGTTGCCATTAGAATCCATTGAATTATACTCTACAAACTTATCTGCCGAGCAATTCATACCCTTCGTAGTGAAGCGAGAGGCGACAAGTTTTGATGGCTGATTGATAGTAGTATTTAGCCAAGCAAGACCCGAATAGGTGCCCCATGAGCGTCCGAAATTGAATGTAGAGCATAGAGTCTCAATAGTGCAATTATTCATCACATATCCCACTTTCTTAGCTCCGTTAGGAGCCGCAATCGTTGCATTCTTTACAGCTTCGTTGACAAACTTCACGCGATTGAAATATACATCACCTCCACCGCATACATAGTCTACTACGCCATGGATCTCGCCATCTTCAAAATAGAAATATGTAGAGTTGTTATTGCTATAATAAGTATCTTGATGCGATTCGAGATTTACGTTCTTGCATATTGTCTTCTTACCTTTATCCTGAAGAGCCACGGCACGTCCCGCTGCAGCCTTTCCATCGAACGGCATCGCATTTCTAAGAGTAAGATCCTGCAAATAGAGATTTTCAGATCGGTTGAGCAATGTCGCAGTCACGCTAATTCCTTCAGCATCAAGAGGGGGATAATTCAAGATTACGGTTCCTTTAGCTGACTCACCTATGATTGAGATATTCTTTCCGTTGATAGGGGTAAGAGTGGTGGTGCCGAGATCGTATGTGCCATTAGGGAGGAATATCTTTGCACCATCTTTAGTAGCTGCCGCTTCCAAAGCAAGAATGAAACTTGTGACGTCGCCGGCAGGGATCTCAAAGAAGCCGGTAGATTCGTTGTATGAAACGAAGTCCACCACATTTGATACAGTCACGGAGTGGGTATATGCACCGGCAGGGAAAGTGATTGTAAGCCAACCGGGATCACCATCATATTGGAAAGTCTGTTCTCCACCATCACTCGCTGCTTTGACTGGGAACTCAGCCACAGTCTCACCGGCTTCATTTGTCACTATGGCTGTAGATTCAGCTGAGTATAAGCAGCAACCTACCGAAACATATACTTTGCTGGCAACTTTCACTTTAATTGAGCCTCCATTATTGATCTGCCAGCCGTGGTTGTTATAATATTTTCCGTCTATCTCGATGGCTTCGTGGTCCTCTACATAGAAATAAGGTTTTGTAAGGTCGTATACGAAGCGTGAAGTAGAAGTTGGCTCTTCAATCTTAGTGGCACGGGCAAAAAGATCTGTATCCATCTGAATGGAAGTTCCTTCGGCAACTTTTTCTGCTGTAGACTTGGCTGAAGCAAACCATCCGCGGAATGCCTCCCCGGCTGGAACAGTCACGTCGTCGACACTATACTTATAATAGAGAGAAGCGCCACCTGCTATCTGATCGGTTCCGATTAGAGATCCGTCGGTATTGTAGTAAGAGACCGTCACATCTGGGATAAAGTCGCAAGCCTCTACGGATAGAGACGGGCAATATGAGGGGGTTATGATGGTCAGCACAGCATCATCATCGCTGTTGTAGATCCATGAAGTCGTTCCTGTGCAATCGCCACCGCATGCTAACTCAGCCAATACATCCTCTCCTTTCTTGATGGTGGCACCATGTCCATTGTAGGTGCAATTACCAAAGGTGATTTTTACAGCGCCATCTACGGGGACTGTGACCACGGATGAATTGTAGCCATGCTGATCATCATGCCATGTGCCCTGGACAGTCACACCTTCCGGTAAGATTCCGTCTGCGGGTTTCACGACAGTGTAAGGGTCGCTTGTAAAATCAATTTGGAAGTCGGTAAAATGACGCTCTTTCTTGATATAAGGTTTGACTGTGATTCCATAAAGACGGAAACCTTTGCCACAACTCATTTTCAGAATTACGTCACCATCTTCTTTCACGCGTGTGGAAACTTTTGACTCATCACACTGCTTGCTGATACTGGCATCCACCTTAAGATCTTTAAGAATATTCTCTGAAGAGACAGTTGCCTCTCCTCCTGCTCCGCTGAAGTCGATGATAAGCTCGTCATTGACACCACAATCAGGAATACGGACCGTAATAGACCCATTTTGGAAGCAGAAATTCTGAGATATACCATAGACTGCACCGGAGCCTACAGTGAAGTAGAGACCCTCAAGACCGGTCAAAGCACCACCCTTATTGGAGGGCAACTCCTTATTGTCAAGTGCCTTAGCCAAAGAATAGCGTCCCTTGCTACCCTCGCTCCAATAATCGCAGTTCTTCACTTCCTCAGCGTGATTCTTACCTTGGGTAAGATCCCAAAAACGGGTAGTCTCGACATGCGCCCTCCCATTTTCAGATGCAAATGCTGACATCCCTGTCAAAAACAGCATCATCAGCGACAGCATACTTAAAGCATACTTTTTCATGAAATTAGTTTTTTTTAATATTAGTCGTTAGATTTATTGTGCAAAAATACAAAAAGAAATCAGAAAATGCAACTTGGATTTTCATTATTTTATTGATTTAAGATGCCTGAAAATAATTTTTTAATAAAGAGCTTCCTTTTTTTTGATATATCGCTAAATATTACTATTTTTGCATCGGATAACGATTTTTATGAACAAAGTCTATGGCACGTACTAAACTAATCGCAAAATATGCGGCTCTTGATACTCCCGATTTGGGCGAGCGCATTCACAAGACTATTACTGACTATATCGAAAAGAATGGAATCGAGCGACTTCCCTATCTTGAGGTCAACGGACGCTGGACCGGCACCCTCTCGATTTCTGATGGAGGATGGAGAGGGGATTATGATTTTCTCTATCCGGTGCTGAGCATGTGCAAGGTAGACCGTCAGGGAAACGTATCTGCAGATATGACCAAGATAATGAAGAGAGTGGCAACCTGGAGAGAGATGCTCCATACTCCTCACGACGATGATGAATATATGGGTGTGTGTGATGACACATTCGATCATGAAGGCTATCTTGAGGATGATGCCAACGAATTCTATTCGGCTGCCTACAAGAGCGAGTTGCATTCATTTCTTAATTCCGACAACCCGGATATGCTTGAGCACGACAGGGCTCTCACTGAAATCGACAATCTTTTCAGAGATGATAAAAAACATAAGGATGCAGACAACGAGCGTGTTTTTGGCGACGGATTTGCCGTACAACGTATTGACAACGCCGAAGACTTCCGAAAATTGATGGAGGCAATAGAGGCTGATGTAGCCGCAGGGGGTGGCTCTTCGTGGATCAATCCTGATTTTGATATGGAAAGCATAGAAGATATGTTTGCAGAAAACAATAAGGAACAGGATTGGATGCAATGGATCGACGACCTCCGCAACGCCCGCTTCGGCGACCTCCCCGAAGACTTCGACGGCCTCGCCGAAGAAGAATAAGGCCGGCTGTCGTATGATAGGGATTTCAGTTGGGAAAATGTCTGTGGGGAATATTTTTTGAGGGAAATGCTTGCAAAATGAATATTTTATTCGTATATTTGCATCAGCAAAAGATTATTTATTAAAAACACCCTTGAATTATTTTACCATGAAAAGAATTCTTTCTTTGTGGGCAGTTGTCGCGGCAACCGGATTTGCCTCGCTATACGCTCAGACCTACAAGGAGTGGGACGACGTAAGCGTCACTCACCTTAACCGAGAACGTGCTCACACGCTCGGCATTCCGCTTGCTGATGCATCTGCGGTAAATGCAACCGAATTAGAACAGTCTCCTTATTATAAATCACTCAATGGAGTGTGGAAATTTAAATGGGTGGCTGACCCTACGAAGAATCCTGCGGGTTTTGAAGCACCGGAATATTCTGTAGACGGATGGGATGATATCAACGTGCCGGCTGCATGGCAGGTATATGGCGTGCGAAACGACAAGAAATGGGATAAACCATTATATTGCAACGTGGCATATCCGTTCAGCTATGACGAGAAGACATATAGCGTGATGGCAAACCGCCCGGGATGGTTTACCTATAACGAAAATATGAAGAATCCTGTGGGCAGCTACCGTCGCTCATTCACAGTTCCAAAGGAGTGGGACGGAAGGGATGTCTATGTCAGATTCAACGGAGCCGGACATGGATATTACGTATGGGTAAACGGTAAGTTTGCCGGATATGCCGAGGATTCTTATCTTCCTTCAGAATTCAAGATTACTGACCTTCTTCAGGATGGAGAAAATACAATTGCCGTTCAGGTATACCGATTCACAAGCGGTTCTTTCTTAGAGTGTCAGGACTACTGGCGAATGACCGGCATCACCCGCGATGTCTTCCTCTGGTCAGCTCCCAAGACTCAAATACGCGATTACTTCGCAAAAACAAACCTTACTGACAACTATACCAACTCTACCGTTGACATAGAGACCACTATCGAGGGAGCTCCCATCAATGGCAACCTTACAGCTAAGATAACAGATAATGGAAATGTAGTGGCAGAAAAGACTATTGCCATCAGCAAAACCGGAAGCCACAATCTTTCCATTCCGGTAAGTGGTCCTAAACTATGGAGCGCTGAGGTGCCTAATCTTTATGATCTGTCACTTACTCTTACAGACGCAGATGGCAATGAAATCGACATACGAGGCCATAAACTCGGATTCCGACAAATTGAGATCGGAAAGAAAGGTGAGATTCTGATTAATGGTCAGCCTTTGTTGATACACGGCGTAAACCGCCACGATTTCAGTGGAGAATACGGACGCACGGTGCCACGTGAGGAGATGGAGAAGGACGTGATGACAATGAAGAGCCTCAACATAAACGCTGTGCGCACAAGCCACTACCCCAACAATCCCTATTTCTACGATCTCTGCGACAAATATGGTCTCTATATGATAGCAGAGGCAGACGTAGAATGCCACGCTAATACTAAACTATCAAGTGTAGACGCTTTCAAGGATGCAATGGTGGAGCGTAACGAGAACCATGTGCTGTGGATGCGCAATCATCCGAGCATCATTATATGGTCGTTTGGCAACGAATCGGGCAACGGTCCTAACTTCAAGGCTGTATCGGCTGCCGTCAAGAAACTCGACAAGACTCGCCTTACCCACTACGAAGGCAACAGCGACTATGCGGATGTGTCGAGCACAATGTATGGGGGAGTAGATTGGATGGAAAGTATAGGTCGCGACCGCCAGAACCAGTCAAACAGCGGACAGAAAGTGAAACCTCATCTCCAGTGCGAGAATACCCACTCAATGGGCAACTCAATGGGCAATCAACGTGAGTTTTTCGACCTCTATGAGAAATATCCTGCACTGGCAGGCGAATTCATTTGGGACTGGAAAGACCAGGGACTCAAGATGCCCGTACCCGGTAAACCTGATGAGTCATACTGGGCATACGGAGGCGACTTCGGCGACAATCCTAACGACGGCAATTTCTGTATCAACGGTGTTGTCTTCCCCGATTGCTCATACTCCGCAAAAGCCCTTAACGTGAAGAAGATATACCAACCGGCTGACTTCATCATGAAAGATAGCCTCAAATATGAGTTTGAAATCAAGAATAAACAGGCTTTCCGCGACCTTTCCGGGTATGATATAAGCTATACAGTCCTTGAAGACGGTATCGAGATAAGCAAGGGCTCTGTAGACAATATAGATGTGAAGGGTGGCAAGTCTCAAAGCTTTACGCTCTCCAATCTTCTTCCGTCAGCTCCTGCGGATGGTGCGGAATATTTCGTACGCTTTTCAGTGACGAATAAGGATGCCACTCCATGGGCTGAAGCCGGCTATGAGGTGGCTTCCGAACAGTTCAGACTGCGCGACGCACTGCACAAAGATCCGTATGCTTCGTCGGCAGAAGAAAAGATCGATATAGAAGAAAACACCAACAATTATACACTCAGCACTCCTGACTTCAAGGCAGTATTCTCAAAGGCTTCAGGCCAACTTTCCGCATACTCGCTTGGAGACAACAAAATCATTGACAAGACTATCAAGCTGAATGCCTTCCGTCTGCCGACCGACAACGACGGCCGCCAGAAAGGCACATGGGAGAGCCTGGGACTCCGCAATCTGAAAGTTACCCCGGGCAAATGGGAAGCAACCGTCAATGACAACGGCAGCGTGACAATGACAGTAACCAATAATTATAAAGGAGATGGAAGTTCACCGATGTCGTTTAAGACGCAGATGTCTTATACTGTGATGCCCGATGGCGCAATAATTGTAAGCTCAATTATCACACCTTCAAGAAAGAATGTGATAATCCCGCGTCTCGGTTTCACGTTTGATATGCCGAAGGATTATGAACAGTTCACATGGTTTGGCCGTGGTCCTTGGGAAAACTACAGAGACCGTAAGGAATCTTGCTTCCCGGGTCTTTACCACAGCACAGTCACAGACCAATGGACATCATATATCCTGCCGCAAGAGACCGGGAACAAGGAGGAAGTACGATTCCTGACATTGACTGACGGCAATGACAGCGGACTGATGATTGTTGCTCCTGGACAGATGTCGGCTACTGCAAGCCACTACCGCCCCGGCGACAACTTCAGCGGACAGAATCGTGCCAAGCATCCGTATGAGATGAAATTCACTGATAAGACAGTAGTATGCATCGATGCAGACATGCGGGCTTTAGGAAATGCAAGTTGCGGTCCTGACGTACTTGACAAATACGAACTGCGTTCACAGACTACCGCTTTCGATTTCATACTGTTGCCAATCAGCACCAAGCTCACAGACAGCGAACTCGTTGAAAAGGCTCGCGTGGCAAGCCCACAATGCCAGCCGGTTGTGATCTCTGCCGAAAAGGGAGTTGTCACACTCTCCACTTCTACAGAAGGGGCTACAATCAGCTATAGCCTTGATAACGGTGCGAACTACCAAAAATATACATCGCCCTTCACCCTTGCTGAAGGAGGATATGTGATGGCATATTGTGAAAAGGATGGCATGGCACGCAGTCTTGTGACTGATGCTGATATTGAGATGTTTGTCGACAAAAGCAAATGGAGTGTCTATAGAGTTGACAGCAACCAGGGTGGCGGTGAAGATGCACGAAACGCCATCGACAACAATTCCTCAACTATATGGCACACAAGCTACGGCAACAACACTACTTCATGTCCACACGAGATAATCATCGATATGCACGACACTTACGAGGTGACAGCCTTTGTATATGAAGGCCGCGGCGACATGAGCAATGGTCGTGTCAAAGAGTTTGAGGTATATTTCGGTAATAATCCGGAGGTATGGGGCGCTCCCGCAGCCACCGGTACATTCAAGGACATAGCAGGAGAACAGATCGTAGAACTTTCTTCTCCTGTCAATGCAAGATATTTCAGGCTCATAGCTCGTTCGGAAGTGAACGGAAATGCATGGTCATCTGCAGCAGAACTTGGAATCCTTACATTAAAAAAGACTGAACCCATATCAGATGCCTCTGGCACAAAGATATTCGAACCTTCTACAGTCTACTATATTCAAGAAGCGGAGTCGGGATTATTCCTTCACAGCGATACGAATGGCACTGACGGGAAATTCCGCTTGGGAACTCTTGAAATATCAAATCCTTCCTATCAGTTTACACCGAAGCTTCAGAACAAATTCACGTCTTTTTTCAGTCTACGTACAGGTGACGGCTATTTAGCTGAAGGGGACAACTACTGGAGGACCGGACTTAGCAACGATGAACCCGCCACCGCAAAATCAGTGCAGGTTGAAAAAGGCGACGGAGGCTACAATATGCGGGCTATGTGGAAGAGCAGTTCTGACTATTTCGGAGTTGACAGCCGGAATGTAGGTTCATATATCTATACTGACAAAAAGAATCCGGTGCTATTTAAATTCCTGACAGCAGACGAAGTAAGCGTAGGATCCATGTATGCCACGCATGCCAGCGTATATGACGCCGACGGAAAGATCGGAGTCAAGGTCGACGGCAAAGCTACCGTATCGGTGAGCGACATCGACGGTACGCTTCTCGCAAATGAGACCGTCACAGATACAGGTCTTGTTCCTGTCTCTCAACCCGGAGTATATATTGTGACTGTAGCGACATCCGGACATCCTGCATCAGTGCATAAGCTCATAGTGAAGTAAAAAAACGCCAAAAATTCCTGATACATGACACGCCTTTGGTCGCAAGCCAAGGGCGTGTTTACTAAAAAAGATTGAATTATGAAACATAGAGCTATAATAACGGCGATGCTTATACTTGTATCGTTGGTAGCGCAGGGAGTAATCATAAATCCTATGGACTACAAGGATACGGAGAAGGCTTATAACGATTATGTGGAGTTTCTTAAGGAGCATGACGTCTACATTTCTTTGCCTCAAAACTATTCACCTGCCAGCATAAGGGGGCTTTCTGATGTCAAGACTTCGATAGGCAGTGGCGAAGAAGAAATGAATTTTCGCTGTAATCCTATCGATATAGAAGCGATTGTAGAAGAAGACAGTTGCAAGGCGGCTATCTGCTACCCACAGATAAAGTTGGATTTTCCGGGCAGATCTGAGCCTATATACTTATCAACAGCGCACGGAAGTAGCAAAATAGAGGCTGACCTGAGAATGATACATAAAGACATGCATCTTGATGTGAGACCATTTGTCAAGATAATTGCTGAAGAGGATATGTCGCAATACGCAAATGCGGATACAGTGGCAATATACGAATTCCCTCTGCCCAGACATTTCATGGATATCTATACACAAGGAATAGGCATCTATCTAAGAAAAAAGAACCATCCTGCTATGCTCCTCAGAGTGATGTACAATCATACGTCGGAACAAGATAAGGATAAGCTAATTCGTGCGGCTCTTGACAATATACGTTTCGGCGACAATCCATCCGATACGTTTGTGGAGCTTGAAAAGAAGGAATTGGGATATATCCGGGATTTTAACTTCCCTTCAACTTATCATGGATTTACCGGAATCCTTGCCGACATCAACGACGAGACACTGGACATGCTGAACAGGGTCAAGGCATGGTGTGAGGAGCATGGCATGAAGGAACTCCCTAAAGTAGACGATGATATGCTTGAAGCATTGAACAGATACAGAGAATCACAACGGTATAACTATACAATAGCGGATTCAATCCTGAATTCTGATTTGCCGGAGGATAAAAAAAT
>CAMWQY010000020.1 GCA_947176355.1 uncultured Porphyromonadaceae bacterium | reverse complement strand
ACATAATACTGAATACGCAAATATTAGTAATTAATTATAAGTTTTGACTTTATTCAAAAATTTTCAATTTTCAATTAAAAAATATGTACATATTCAATATCACGTATGTCATACCTTCTAAAAGGAAGGACTCTTTCATTGAATGGGCTAAGGGTGAGGCGCGTCTCTCGGCTTCTTTTGATAAGCTACGAGACTATAAGATAATAACGGTGGCTGCTATCCCCGGCGACAAAGAGTTTGCAAAGCAAGACGAAAAAAACTTCTCTGTTCAAATGCACTTCGATTCTATTTCTGACTGTCGGGAATGGAATGAAAAGTGTTTTCATACTTTTATGGAGTCATACGCCAAGTGGCATGGTCCCAATCCTCTCTTCTTCGCTACAATCCTCAAAGAACTATGAATCTGAAAGATTACGACCGAATAATAATGGGTATCGACCCCGGCACAAATATAATGGGCTATGGAGTTTTAGGCATCACCGGCAAAAAAGCTGAAGTGATTGTCATGGGAGTTATACAGTTAAACCGCTTTGAAACCCATTATCTGCGCCTCGGCCGTATCTACGAAAGAGTCAGCGGACTTGTGCAACAGTATCTCCCTGATGAACTTGCAATAGAAGCGCCTTTTTTCGGAAAGAATGTGCAGTCAATGCTCAAACTCGGTCGAGCACAAGGAGTAGCTATGGCAGCAGCCTTGGCACGTGACATACCAATCACAGAATATCCCCCACTAAATGTAAAGAAAGCAGTGACGGGCAACGGTCAGGCTTCAAAGGAACAGGTAGCCAATATGCTGAAGCATCTCCTCTCCATACCTGAAGAGAAGATGCCAGATGCTCTTGATGCCACCGACGCCTTAGCCGTCGCCCTCACACATGTGTATGAATCTCAGAAGCCTGCCATAGCCAAGGGTCCCAAGTCCTGGAAAGACTTTATCGCAAAGAATCCTGACCGCTTAGCTCCGCGCCTAAAATAGGGTTGAGGTGGTTTAAAAGTTTAGATGGTTTAAGTATGACATGATAAATCATGGTATAACTGGATATCTCATGATTATCATGATTCTTCATTTATTGCTTAAACAAATCTTTTATCGATCCTAACGAGGAGAGGACGGAAGTGGCCTCGTATGGGATGTAGACAGTCTTGTTGTCTTGTCCTTCTGTCATGCTCTTAAGCGTCTCGATATATTTCTGGGCGAGCATGTAGGCTGCAGGATCGGTCTGGGACTGAGCGACAGCGTCTGCCACATTTCTGATGGCATCAGCCTCAGCCTGCGCACGGAGCACCTGAGCACGCGCCTCACCCTCTGCTTTGAGGATGGCGGATTGCTTCTCAGCCTCAGCCTTATTGATCTGCGACATCTTATGTCCTTCCGAGCGGAGAATAAGCGACTGCTTCTCGCCCTCTGCATTAAGGATTTCAGCTCTACGATTTCGCTCAGCTTGCATCTGCTTCTCCATGGCTACACGCACGCTTTCGGGGGGCGTGATGTCTTGCAGCTCAACGCGATTTACTTTCACACCCCATTTATTAGTGGCATCGTCAAGGATAGACTGAAGTTTGGCATTGATAGTGTCACGTGATGTCAGAGTCTCATCAAGCTCGAGTTCGCCGATTACGTTACGCAGAGAAGTCTGTGTCAGTTTTTCAATGGCATTCGGAAGATTGTCGATTTCATATACCGACTTCTTCGGGTCTACAATCTGGAAATAGAGAAGCGCATTGATTTCAGTGGTCACATTATCTCGAGTGATCACCTGCTGCGAAGGGAAGTCATATACTTGTTCGCGCAAATCAATTACGGGAGTAGTGATCATCCTCAATCCCCCTCTGCCGAATGCCCCGCTGGGTTCAATTTTTCGTGTATAAATCACTTTTGGCTTGTCGATGAAAGGAATAATGAAATTCAGACCCGGCTGAAGAACAGAATGGAACTTTCCAAGCCGTTCGACTACTCTGGTCTCTGACTGAGGCACAACTTTCACGCCTGCCATAATCACTACCACAACCAGCAGCAATATCACTGCAGCAATAATAATCGTCGTCATAGTTTTATTTTATTTTTGTTGGTTATTTTATGGGTTGTTATGGTTTAGCTTGGTTTATCATGGGTTGAGATGGAATTTATACGGCTTCGACTGCGAGGATTATCGACTCATATCCTACTACGCGGACTTCCTCACCGGGTAAGATGGGCATATCCCGCTTCGATGATCTTACCTGCCACACGTCGCCATCTATCCGCATCCTAAGGCAATCTGGAGCTTCAAATACTATTCCGGTCCTGCCTATGAGTGCATCCATTCCTGTAGCCCCATGCTCTGCTCCTTTATTCAAAGCCTTCACAAGGCGATGCCTCCACCGATATGTAGATACATAGAGTAATCCTGTAAATACAACGAAAGTCACTATAGTGACAAGCCACTCTCCACCAAGCAGTGCGGCTACCATTGCGGCAAGAGCACCGGTGCCTACATATAGGCAAGTGGTAGACATTGTCAGCAACTCAACAATCAAAAATCCTACCCCCAATATCAACCAAAAGCTCCAAAGTCCCATATTTGTATAAATAAGAATGCATAATTCATAATTCATAATGCATAATTATTAGTCTGTGAAAACCAGACAATAATACATTGATGAGATTATGCGTTTAATTTGACTAAATATTATTTTATATTTCCAGTATACAAAGTTAATCAAAAAATCCCACATTTTTTACATTTCATTACCAATTTATCAAAAAAATTATTAACTTTGCATATCGGGAGATGAATTGGGGCTTTTAGAACTAAACCTAAATATTTAAGACAATGGTTAATTTCTCACTTGAGGGCAAAGTAGCCCTCGTCACCGGTGGCGTATATGGCATCGGTTTCGCAATTGCTAAAGCTTTGCATGGGGCTGGCGCCCGCATCGTATTCAACAGCAATACCCAGCAAGGTGTGGATATGGGTTATGCCAACTATAAGGTAGAAGGTATTGATGCAAAAGGATATCTCTGCGATGTCACAAATGAAGAAGAAGTTCAGGCTATGGTGGCTGACATCGAAAAGACTATTGGCACAATCGACATCCTTGTCAACAACGCAGGCATCATCAAGCGTATCCCTATGATTGAAATGGAAGCTAAGGATTTCCGTCAGGTTGTCGATATCGACCTCGTAGGTCCGTTCATCTGCGCCAAGGCTGTGCTTCCCGGTATGATCAAGAAAGGACATGGCAAGATCATAAATATCTGCTCAATGATGAGCGAACTCGGCCGCGAGACAGTCAGCGCGTATGCGGCTGCAAAGGGTGGTCTGAAGATGCTCACCCGCAACATCTGCTCAGAATATGGCGAATACAACATCCAGTGTAATGCCATCGGCCCGGGCTATATAGCAACTCCTCAGACAGCTCCTCTTCGCGAAATACAGCCGGACGGAAGCCGTCATCCTTTCGACCAGTTCATCATCGCCAAGACTCCGGCAGCACGTTGGGGAACTCCGGAAGACCTTATGGGTCCTGCAGTATTCTTGGCATCGGATGCTTCCGACTTCGTAAACGGCCATGTCCTTTACGTAGACGGCGGTATCCTCGCTTACATCGGCAAACAACCTTAACTTAATCTTATAGGGATGCACACATCGTGCGTCCCTAATAAGTCAAAACCTGACATGAACGAAGAATTTAAAGAAGTAGCCGAAAGTTATACTCTTCCAGAAGCCATCAAAGAAGCCCAACGCTGCCTACACTGTAAAGTGCCCGGCTGCAAAAAGGGTTGTCCTATCAGTAATGAAATTCCCGACTGGATTGGAGAGCTTGCGCACGGCAACTTTGGCAATGCTATCGAAATCATCCATAAGCGCAGCAATCTCCCGGCAGTGTGCGGACGCGTATGCGCCCACGAACGCCAATGCGAAGGCAACTGCGTGCTCGCTAAGAAAGGGGAGGCAATCCACATTGGAAAGCTCGAACGCTTTGTAGCCGACTTCGACAGTGAGGCAGGATGGAGCCATGAGAATATCCCCGAAAAGACACGTGGACGCATCGCAGTCATCGGTTCGGGACCTGCAGGACTCACCATTGCCGGCGACTTGTCTCGGCAAGGATTCCATGTAGAGATATTCGAAATGGGTATCGAACCCGGCGGAGTCTTGACATTCGGTATTCCGGAATACCGTTTGCCTAAAGAAGTAGTGAAGCGCGAAATCAAGAAAATCGAGAATTTAGGAGTAAAAATCCATCTTCGCACTACGATAGGCCAGAACTATACAATCGATCGGCTTTTCGAAGAAGGTTTCGACGCAATATTTATGGGAACCGGTACAAGCCGCCCGAAGACCTTGCAGATTGAAGGAGGCGGACATCCCGGAGTCAGACAGGCTGTATGGTTTCTCCGTCGCGTGAGCCTCTACAACCAGGGCTTTATCAAGCGAGAAGAAGTAGTCATCGGCGAGGGAGATAAAATAGCAGTCATAGGATGCGGCAACACAGCTATGGATGCAGCCCGTTCGGCACTCCGTATGGGTGCATCAGAGGTGACCGTCATCTATCATCGTGACATAAATCACATGTCGGCACTCCGTGCAGAATATGACGAAGCTGTGGAAGAAGGTGTGAAATTTATGTGGAACACCAACGTCACAAAAGTCAACGGTGCTGAAGGGCTTCGCCTGGAGTCGATAGTCATCAATCAAGATGGTGAAGAAAAGGTGATGCCGGTCGACCGCGTGATAATGGCAGTAGGATCTGCACCGGCATCGCGTATTGTTGACTCAACAGAGGGCATAGAAGTAGATGATCGTGGCTATGTGCTGACACGCGATACCCCCTATGGAATGACTACACGTAAGGGAGTCTTCGCCGGCGGCGATGTGACCAACCGTCCTGCCACTGTGGTGCATGCTATGCAAGACGCCAAGAGAGTAGCGGAAAGCATCGCAAAATATGTCGACGCAATCAAGCTGATCGAGGCTATCGGCTAATGACAAATATTTAAATAAAAAATCCGACCGAATTTCGGCCGGATTTTTTATTTTTGGCTTTACATGATCTGGTGATAATTGTTCAAGGTCTCGCGTAGCCTTTCTAAAAGCATGATTTGCAATTCTTTCGGCTGTATGACTATTACATCCGGACCCATTGCCATCAATTCGCTGACAAGCTCATAATTGAGCTTAAGCTCATATCGGAATATGGAATAGAAGTCGTGTACCTCCTCTTTCTGTGAATGATGTAGAGGAAGAGCCCGCAGATACTTCGCACGCGTAGCAGTAGTCTGAATATAAACTTCCCTTACTCCGGCACGAGAAGAAGTGACTCCTACAATTGAGCCGAAGTAATCTTCCATCTTTATTCCGGAGGGCATGACAAACTCATTGTCAGTCACCTCCATCTCCGTCACACGATCGAGTGCATACGTGCGCAGTCCACTTCCACTCTTCTTCCCAAACATATACCATCTCTGTTTGTATAGCTTCAGGAAGTAGGGGGAGAAAAGTATTCCTACTTCCGGACGTGAACGCGCAAATCCTGCGTAAGTGAAGACTATCTTGCGACTATTGTTCATAGCAGTGGCAACAATAGGGAGAAACTCCCTTGCAGATGGAATATCTTCTATCTGCACACGTCCGGAAGATGTGCCTAATTCATGAATTACATTAGTGGCTACAGAGTTGTTGAGTGTCCATTCGGTAAACTGCTTTACATAGATAGAATCTTGGGAATCTATCCAGTAATATCCGTCGGAAGTGCATAGTATCTCCACACAGAAGGTGTCTTCAATAGCTCTCCGATACTTATAGAAAGTCCGGTCTGCCATTGGAAGCCCTCCGGAAAACTCTACTTTTTTCTTCCAGAGTTCATTGAGATCCTTCTTAGATAGCTTACCATGCTTCAGGATGGTGTCAATTATCCAAATATAAATAGCAACTTTATCTTTCGCCATTAAAAGAACTTTAAATTGAGACTTTTACAGGAGTCATTCCCTTTACTGAAATTATATATACACCCTTTGGCAATGTGAATCCTACGCTGCCGGATACGGGAGCCTCAGTATGTATGATTCTGCCTGACAGGTCATAGACTGCTACTCCGCTATTCCCATCAAGACCATTGATAGTCACGACATCTCCGTTGATTTCAACTTCAGGAGTCAACATTCCGTTGATTTCAGCTACTGCATCAGGATTTGAGGTCACATACTGCTCTATCAAAATGTCATGGAAGTTGATACCCTTGTCGTTGAGTGAAGCTCTGCCAATCCGTATACTGCAAACCTCCGAGCCTTCATAAATATGTGTGAATTTATAAGTCTTCTTTTCTGAAGATTTGAACTTGAAAGTTGCAATGTCATCATTTGCGTCGATGACTCCGTCGCCATTCATGTCATTTCCGGTGCTGAGCTTCACGGATTGGGCACTCTTGTCGGAATTGCCACAATAGAGAGTTATCTTCCAAGGACCCGGAATTTCGTCGATCTGAATATAGCAGTTGCCTACTTTCCCTTGCTTTCCGATAAAGCCCACAGCATTCTTGGATGCGCCGTTGTCATCCGAAGAATATACAGGATATGGAGAAAGATTTCCGAATGCCACGAGGCGTCCGCCGTCAGTGCCGAGACGCATATTGTCAAATTCTACCTCGCTCTTTACACCCTTCATGATATCAGCCTGATTACCGGCTATGATTGTGCCCCATTCAGACTCTCCGAAAGAGGCGGGAGTAGTATGGAAATCAGTGTAGAAGAGAGTCCCGCCTTTTACGGTCTTAAAGTTCCAAATTTTGCCTTCGGTCACGCCGGTATTGTTGACAGCGTCTACACGCCAATAATAAGTTACGTTTGCTTCAAGTTCACCGGGATTTAATGAAGTTTCAGTCAAACCGGTGGCAATTTCCTCAAGAGCATCTTCGGAAGTGCCTAAATAGACATTATAAGAGAGAGTTCCGAAATATTCCTTTGTAGTATTCTTCCATTTCAGCACCACGTCGAGCACCTTCTCTGCGCTGCCTTCCTTGGGAGCTATCAATACAGACTGTTCCGGTGTGAAAGGCTCGGAAGTCATAGTCTGAAGAGCCGGAGAATCAACAGATCTCATCCCATCATTGCCTATAGCATAAACATGGAAATAATAGAGTTTATTTTCGTCAAGGCCATTCACTCTGAAAGAAGTCTCATCCTTTCCGGTGCGACCGGCTTCGGTATAAGAAGCTCCATTCTCAGACACTTCTACGACAAACCCTGTAGCTTCAGTAGAATTATCAGTCCACTCAAGAGTAATTGCGTTTTTCTCATTTTTCACTGCTTTCAGATCAGTAGGATTCTTAAGGTACGGATAGGCGGAATCAATGGTGAATACATAGTTTTCAATATTCGCATATCCATTGCTTGCGATCACCGCAGCATCCTTTGCATTTTTGGGGTCAAGGCCATTTGCGATCTCCCATTCATCGGGTATTCCGTCGCCATCTGAATCAAGGGGCTTGTAGCCACCAAAGAGTTTCCCTGTACCTTTATGTGGAAGCACCTTCTCAGTAGCTATGCCACCTGTGGATCCAAGAGAACCAAATGAAGAAACTTCGTCGATCAGATATTGATCCACTTCATCTCGCACAGGGAGAGAAGCTCCGCCATAAGCCAGAACATATTCAAGGGCCTCAGGAGCTGTCATCCTTCCCTTAATTTCCGGCATGCTCTTTGGTGCTCCTCTACCTACGAGATCGGATGTGGCATTCACGCGTGCCCCTCCGGACTTTGCATACTCTGCATCAGACATTTCGTGTCCGTCAAGCACTCCGTCAATGTTAGAGTCGTACCAGTTGCCTTCAGCAAAATACTTGAAGTTGTTGTTTCCCCCTACGAGTGGATAGGCTGCTTTTAGCCATGGACCGGTGATCCAATAATTGCCGGAAATCTCAGCCCATGAGTCGCCGGCACTGTCGCCACCCATATTGTAGGCAGCCTCCTTACCCCAGTTGTAGGAAACATTATTGACAAACTGGTTTAATCCCTTCACTTTGGGATTGCGTGTAGCATTCTCTATATAAAGATTGCGGAAAAGAGTCACACCATTGTCAGTCTGAATCAGGCCACCACAGGAGTGTGGCTGCAGACCTTGCCCGATGATAGAATTCTGGATTGTGACATTGGCGGGGCCGCTGCCCTTGTCGTTGCTGCTGATCGAGAAATTCTCGTCACGCCCCCATAGCACCGACATGTGGTCGAAAATCATGTCATGGCCGGAAGCAACTCCTGCAGCATCCTTGCCGCTGTCTCCGTTGACTCCCATGCGGACGCGAAGATAGCGCACGATAATATTGTTGGCGTTTGAGAAAGAGACCCCATTGCCATACACTTGGATTCCCTCTCCGGGGGCAGTCTGGCCAAGGATAGTAAGATTGTTCTTGAAGACCAGGCGACTTTTAAGATTGATTACACCCGAAACGTCAAAGACGACGATGCGGTTTGGCTTTGACACAGCATCGCGTAGCGACCCTGTGCCGCTATCGTTAAGATTAGTCACATGGTAGATCTCTCCGCCACGTCCACCCGTAGCGAAACGTCCGAACCCCTCTGCACCGGGGAACGCCAAGAGAGCGTCTTGAGCTGTAGCCGAAGAAGCTCCCAGCAACAACGCTCCCATTCCGATAAATTTAAAAATTCTCTTATTCATGATGTTTAGATAAAATTCATAATGCATAATTCATAATGCATAATTCATAATTCATAATTGTTTTTCGTAGTCCGTTGGTACCAGAACTGAGGAGTTAGCATCAAGTCGGCAAACTCCGGAAACCCCATTCCCTGAGGGACATTCCTCTCACTCTCCGGCAAGAGAGCATCGCATTGCCTGACAATCTCCTCAAGCGGTAGATAAGAGAAAGAATCCGGATATATCTCAAGTTGCTGAGCTACTGTCATCGCGGCTTTCTCATCGCCGAAAAGAGCCCCTCTTAGAAGCATATCCTCACCTTTCTTAGAATCGTATGGAAGTCCACGTCCCATCAGCATGGATGTCCCTGCGAGAGTCGATGCTTTTGCCATACGTTGCTTGTCGGGAAGAGTTCCGTCAAGCACTTCGTCTTTATTATTAATGATGAGCTCCATATAATTTAACGCTGCCACTGCCAATCCTTGGTCGGCTGCACGTTCATACCATCGGAGAGCCCCTTTCAGATCCTTATCGACAAACTCCCCATGTTGCATAAGCCACCCAATATTGTTGGCGGCTTTAGCATCTCCCTCCCAAGCAGCTGAGACCATCATATCGTAGCCACGCTGGCGGTCGTCGGGTAAAGAGTCGCGTATAAACAGGCGATAACCATCCATCGCTACCTCTGCCGCAACATCAGGAGAAGAAGCACGCATTGAGAAGCTTAATGCCATCACCAGTCCTAATATAATCAACCGAATCATTTTCATACTGCAAAAATAGTGATTTTTCTCTTATTTGCCAACTCATTTTTGCTTATTTATCGACTCATTTTTGCAAATGCAAGGATTCATTTTAGAAAAACAGCCATTTCTTCCGTTTCTTTTTTTCCTTTTTCTTGGATTTTCCCTCATCTTTCTTCGAAGTTGACTTTTTGCTTAAAGCTTTTGACTCTTTTTCAATTGCACCGGGGTCGAGCAGACCTTCTTTTATCAGAAGGAGTGAGTCTTTGGCGCTTAGTCCCCGGTCAGTCAGAGCATCAAATCCGGCAGGTTGGGCTATCTTTAGTTTCGCAAACTGAGAATTTCTCACTCCTCTCTTGAAGACGTTTTCAATCTGATCGAGAAGGTTGATCCTTGCATTATTCACGACATTGACACTCTCAATCGCAGTGTTTTCATCAAATTTTGCGCCTCCAAACCGAACTTTATATTTCTTGGGATTTCCCTTTATTGTAATGCCAAATTTAAATGGTATAGGAGACTTCAATACAGCCAGATGATAGTCGAAATCCATATCAATATTGTTTGAGCCATATATCCCGAGTCTATATCTGTCAATATTGAAAGCAAACGGATACACGCGCATAAGGCCATCAGCCACTGTCATTTCAACGTTAAGACTGTGTATGGTATTGTCTGACTTATCTTTGAATCCAAGCCACTTGCCTAATGTCCGATATTTTTCAGGGTCAATAAAAGCAAGATTATCTCCCTGTATCCGTATGGCTGCATTCAGACTGCTGAGATCGATGTTCATACCCGAATCAATTCTGCAGGTAGCAGCAATGTCAGCTCCAATCATACCTGAGAAATCATGCATCAACGGAGTGATGGAGTCAATGGCAGGCACAAGCTTTACAAACTTGGCGATATTGAAGTCTTCTACATCAAGCCCGAAGCCAAAACTCATCCTGTCTAATTTGGGAGCAGAATAAAGCGCAGATAAAGATATATTGCCGGCTTCTGAATCAGCTTTCATCTTATTTAGGCTGACACCTCCGTCGTAAACAAGTAAATCGCCACCCATATTTTGCATATCGACGTCGCTATAAAGCAAGTGATTTGCCTTTAACTTCAGATTTGCATCGATATTGACAGGAATGAGCACCGGAGAAGATCGTCCGGGACCTTTTTTCGACAATGCATCAAGCCTTTCTTGCAAAGTGGCATCATCAGGAGTACTTATCTTCACTTTATCCCCATGTCCTTTGTCTGACATATATGAAGCTCCGGTGAATACTGAAGCCGATAATTCATTGATATCAATAGTATCGCTCAATATCGAGAAATTCCCTTTTAGATTATTATCAGTCTTTGAAGTCATGGCTCGACGCACGTTGCTGATCAATCCGGACATGGTGATGTCTGATCTCCCGGCACGCAAAGAAATATTGGAAATATTGACAGTGTCGTTGCTGAAGCTAAGCGCAACTGTCGAGATGTGAGTATGGAGAGGGAAAAGAGGAGTCAGAAGACGCGCATTGTTTGTATTGACAGATCCCTGCAATTTCCATTCATTAAGGAAGCGGCTGAATTGCGTAGTAAGGTTCCAGACCAATAACTCCTCATCTTCTGCACCAACTTCGCCATAGACTCTACGGATCTTTTTCCTGTGTGTACGCTTGTAATATACGTACTTATATACGTCTTTCGGAGCTATATAAGAATATTCTTTATATTTTCTTGTCTTTTTCTTTTCTGAATGCTTAGCTACCGACTTGGATGCCATCTTATAGAGGGAAGCCTTCACTTTTGTGTCTTTTATAATCACTCTATCTGCAAGCGATCCGGCAGATACATCTCCAATCTTAAGGTCTGCCAATATTTTCGGGGAAGTTCCTTTTTGCTTCAACCCCTTAAGGCTAACTTGACCTCCTATATTGCGGATGCGTGCTCCTGCACTGTCAGTGAGTGAGATTATATTAAATCGCCCCACTTTAAGATTGCCCTTGACCGGCATCATTAGCGAGGTGTCTCGTCTGAAACCCGGATTCTCCATCCCCGCATCCAGACTTATCGCCCCCAATGCCAAATCAACGCCACTCACAAGGATTGTGGCTGTATCCACATCAACCTTTGCGTTCAGAAGGGGCATATTGTCGAATATTCTTTTGGAATCCAAATCGATCTTGGCTCTTCCTACTTCTACCATCTTGCTCGTGTCGGCAGAAAGGAAATAGACGTTTTGTGCTGTCAAAGACCCATCAGCCACAAGCCGATGCATTTTCTCAGGGACTAACATCGACAGACTTCCCTTTGCCTGCAAGTCAGCTGTGATATTCCCTGCAAGATATCCTGATATGTGTTCCAATGCGATTGGCGGTAGATCCCTGAAATCAACCTTTCCTTTCAAATTGGCATCAAACGAAAGATCGGAAACAGGGGTGGCAATACATGCAGATGCTTCTAATTGAGTCCCGGGTCCTGCCACAGTAAACCGATTCAGCTCCACTACAGTCTTATCCAGAAGATTAGTCTCAGTCTTGACCGTCAGTTGCAGACCTAAATCTTTCAGGTTTGCTTTGCCATAATTAAGATAAGCAGGAGGCATGTCGATATTGACCTTTGCCGCGGGGATAGTGTCGGTGGCAAGATTCATAGGGGCTGTCAGTTCGAAGCGTCCGCTTATAGTGGCATCTGTGGAGAAATAAGGAGCATAAAGTCGGTGTTCCTGCCGAATGGAATCCGGGAGCAATGAAAGCAAATCGGTCACAGCCATCGGCTTTAAATCTACGATTCCTTTCCTTGCTATAGGGCTTTCTGTAAGATCTATTTCTCCGGACACAACAGCACGCACGAATGCCCCCCGAAGCTCCATCTCATCCATGGCAACGAGACCGGGTTCGGCAGGATTCCAATATACCTTTCCGTTGACTCCAAATTCGATCTCGTCAAGATTTGTAATCAAAGTTGCCTTTGGAGAAGTGACATTGCCGTTGATTTTAAGTCGGTAGGTGGGTTGCTCGTTGCCATCTACAGCGGCATCATTAAGAAGAAGCACGGAAGCTGAAGTAGAATCAGCTGCATTATAAAATCTGATTTCTTTTGGACGCTCAAGAGAAAAACGGTCTATCCTGAATCCGGGCATCTTGGCTTTTTTCTGATCTACAGAGTCGTTTGGAATAGCCAAGATACTATAATTAGCTTTGCCATTATGAGCAATGACCAGATTTACTCCTAATCCGCGTAACACTACATTATGGAGCGCCAATTCATTGTCGACGATCAGTCGCTTAAGATTGAGAGATCCTGCCAGATATTCGAGCTTCACGAGTGAGTCGGCATAATTAGGGAGCAAACCTCTCTCTTCAACAGACAGGGAGTCAAAGGCATGGGAGATGACAGATAGGTCTTTCATTTCCACCCCTAAAATTGGGAAATGAGGATTAAATGCAAGTCTTAGATCGCCGATTTCGACATGTCCGTCGACGTAGTCGTTGGCTATTTCCTCTACCATGTGGGAAAGCTTATCCGAGTCAAGGAATTTCACAATACCTACAAGTAGGACACTCACGACGACAATGATTGTCAGGAGTGTCCCACCTATTATCTTCAGTAGCTTAACTGCTGTGCTTCCTTTCTTACTTGTTTTGCTTTCGCTCATTGGTGTTGCGCGGCATTGGATGTGACTTGCAAATTTAACATCTTTTTCTAAATCTTCCAAGCAAATCAGTAACGCGTTTCTTAAAATATGTTAAAATATTTATCTGTGGGAATATTTCTGTTAAAAAGACTATTATTACTACTTTTTTTATACTTCTTTTACAAACCATAGGAATATCAAAATGTTATAGTATCAAATTCGAAAGAGATTTGTCCTCTTTTATTCATGCTTAAGCCGTCGAGCATCGAAGCAATAAGATTCCGATTTCTCACGCATGCATATTGGAGCGTTTAACATATATAGAGTGTTTCAACTTTCGCTCGTCGACCTTTTAAGGTAAAAAGGCTGTTATTTTTCCTTTAAGATGAACGTGGCGAAAAAAGTCAAATTATCAAAATCTTAATTGCTATGAACGATGCAAATTATCGCTTCGGCGACGCCAAGAGCGAGGCTTTTGGCACAGATGCAATGCTTAAACAAGCTCCTGTAGAAAAAATTCCTGACGGACCTACAATTCCGGAGGTTGCCTACGAGATGGTGAAGGATGAGACTTTCGCACAGACTCAGCCCCGTCTAAATCTCGCTACATTCGTCACCACCTACATGGATGACTATGCAACCAAGCTGATGAATGAGGCCATCAACATCAACTACATTGATGAGACTGAGTATCCGCGTGTAGCAGTGATGTGTCAGAAGTGTATTAACATTGTAGCAAATCTTTGGAATACTCCTGAGACTAACAAGTGGAAGGCAGGTGCGCTTGCCATCGGATCTTCAGAAGCATGTATGCTCGGTGCTCTTGCGGCCCTCAAGAGATGGAAAGATCGCCGCAAGAAAGCAGGCAAGCCATACGACAAGCCAAACCTTGTAATGTCTACCGGTTATCAGGTAGTGTGGGAAAAATTCTGTAATTTCTGGGACGTTGAGATGCGTCTTGTGCCTCTTACTACTGAACATCCTACACTTGACGTGGAGGCAGCTATCAAACTTTGTGATGAGAACACTATATGCGTCGTTCCAATCCAGGGCGTGACATGGACCGGACTTAACGATGACGTTGAGGCTCTTGATGCAGCCCTCGACAAATTCAATGCAGAGACCGGCAACGAGGTATGTATCCACATCGATGCCGCTTCAGGTGGCTTTATTCTTCCGTTCCTATTCCCTGACAAGAAATGGGATTTCCGCTTGAAATGGGTATTGAGCATAAGCACATCAGGCCACAAGTTCGGTCTCGTATATCCGGGTCTTGGATGGGTAGTATGGAAAGACAAGAAATATCTCCCTGACGACATGGCATTTACAGTAGACTATCTTGGAGCAGAAGTGACACAGGTAGGTCTTAACTACTCACGTCCTGCCGCTCAGATCCTTGGACAATACTATCAGTTTATACGTTTGGGATTCGAAGGATATAAGAACATCCAGTACAATTCATTGATGGTAGCTCGTTACCTCAAAGAGCAGGTAAGCGCAATGGATCCGTTTATCCCGTATGCTGATGAGGAGCTTCCTAACCCGATCTTCGTATGGCGAATGAAGCCAGAGTTCCAGGCAACAGCAAAATGGACACTCTACGATCTGCAGGATAAACTTGCTCAGAAAGGTTGGATGGTGCCTGCATACGCAATGCCTAAGAATATTGAGGACATGGTAGTCATGCGTGTGCTTTGCAAGCAAGGATTCAGCCGCGATATGGCCGACCAGCTTCTTTCCGACATCCAGTTTGCCGTAAATGAGCTCAATAAGCTTGAGTATCCTACTACCACGCGAATTGCGATGGAGAAGAATATTCCTTTGAAGAACTCGATGTTTAATCATACGGGTAAATAGTTTAAAAAGTTTATAATGTTTAAGGGTTTAGGTGTTATTAGAGTCACACTTGACATCTAAGCCCTTAAACTTCATAAACATTCTAAACTTTATATCTCTAAGTCTAAAATACTATGGAAAAGACAATTACAAAAGCCCAAATCAAGCAAGCCGCTCAGGAGGCATACGAGGCTTCAAAGGATATAAAGGGTGGACTGAATGCCCACTATATCCCCTATCTCGCCAACATTAATCCTGACCTCTTTGGAGTGAGCGTGACGCTTACAGACGGAACTTGCTATAATTTCGGCGACACGGAATATAAGTTCGGAATCGAATCTGTCTCGAAAGTGCCTACGGCTATACTTGCAATGATCCAACACACTCCGGCAGGAGTACTAAAGCAGATTGGTGCAGACGCAACCGGACTTCCATTTAACTCAATCTTTGCAATTCTTTTGGAGAATGACCACCCTTCAACCCCATTGGTGAATGCCGGAGCAATCACAGCATGCTCAATGGTGGCTCCTCAGGGAGACTCAGAAGACAAGTGGAAAGCAATCACCAAAAATATCACGGAACTTTGCGGTTCGGCTCCGGAACTCATCGACGAGCTTTACGAAAGCGAGACAGCCACAAACTTCAACAATCGGTCGATAGCCTGGCTTCTTAAGAACTACGATAGAATCTATGATGATGTAGACATGAGCCTTGACCTTTACACACGTCAGTGTTCACTTGGCATCACCTCATCACAGCTTGCAGTAATGGGCTCGACAATCGCTAACGGCGGATTGAATCCGGTGACCAAGAAGCAGGTGTTTGACCCGGAAATCTCTCCTAAGATCACCACAATGATCGCAAGTGTCGGATTCTATCAGCATACCGGCGACTGGCTCTACACATCCGGAATACCAGCCAAGACAGGCGTTGGAGGCGGAGTGATGGGAGTTATGCCGGGACTCTTCGGAATAGCAGCATTTGCACCACCACTTGACGATGCCGGAAACTCAGTGAAAGCTCAGGCTGCTATCAAATATTTCATGCAGAAATTAGGACTCGGAATATTCACCGGCGATAAAGTCACAATTGTAGATTAATTATCAAGATGCAACATGATTTATCATGTTTTATCATAATGAATCATGATATCTTTTTATTGAATCGGATTTCACTAATTATCGTATATCATATGTTCGTTGACACTTTCATACCGCCTTAGAAGCTGTA
>CAMWQY010000019.1 GCA_947176355.1 uncultured Porphyromonadaceae bacterium | reverse complement strand
CAGTTTGCTAAACTGACGTAGGAGCAATCCTACCACGAGTTCGAATCTCGTCCTCACCGCAAAAGCCTGATAGTCGCTGACTATCAGGCTTTTTGCTTTTATCTGAGATACCCGGACTGAAGTCCGGGGTTTTGGCATAATTTCAGCTCTCCGAGCTGACAAGTCTTCGTCTATAATAGGAACATAAAAACTAACATCCTAAATCAAATAAGCAAGAAAAGGTCTGAGACGAAAATACGTTTCAGACCTTAAGCTATAGAGGTGCAGTAACTTAGATTGCCACGCTAAGAGCCACGATAGACATAGGAGGTAGAGTCACGGTCAGACCATCCTTAGTGATCTTATAGCCTTTGAAAGGAGCCGTCTTCACCTTATCCGGATTATCAAAGTCATTGTAGTCGTTAGGAGCAGCAGATGTCAGAATCTCGCCGGAAACCGCATTCTTACCAAGTTTTTCAAGCGGAATAGTCACCTCAGCCTTCTCCTTGAGGTCTACATTGGTCAAAGTAATATTCAATTTTCCATCTTTTTGAGAAGCAGTAGCGTTGACGTTAGGCACCTTGCGACCATCACGCACGTCGCGCACAGAAGTTTCCACTTCAAGGGGAACGAATGTGGCATTCTGATGAGGCGCATACATCTTGAAGACATAGTATGTAGGAGTCAATACCATCTTATCGCCTTTTGTCAACACCATTGATTGAAGTACGTTGGCAATTTGAGCGATATTCGCCATTTTCACGCGGTCTGTGTGGCGATTGAATACATTCAGGCTGAGTGCAGCCACCATAGCATCACGCATAGTATTCTGCTGATAAAGATGTCCGGGAACTGTACCGGGTTCCTCATCCCACCAAGTGCCCCATTCATCTACGAGGAGAGCGACTCTCTTCTTCGGGTCGTAAACATTCATGATCGAGTCGTGCTTCATGATGACAGGTTCGATTTCAAGACACTTTCCAAGAGTCCAATAATAGTCATCGTTATCAAATTGCGTAGCAGAACCTTTGCTGCCATTCCAGCCCTTGACGGTGTAGTAATGCAATGACAGCCCTTTCATGTGATTCTTTGCCTTCTTCATGAGCACATCAGTCCACTTGTAGTCGTAATCGCTTGCTCCTGATGCGATCTTGTATAGTTTGTTTCCGCTTATATCGCGGCAATATGTCTGATAGCGACGATATTCTGAAGCATAGTCTTCGGGAGTGAAATTGCCACCGCAACCCCAGCTCTCGTTGCCGACACCAAGATACTTTAGTTTCCAGGGTTTTTCACGTCCGTTCGCCTTGCGTTTTTCAGCCATCGGACCATTTTCAGCGGTAATGTACTCAACCCATTTGGCGAGTTCTTCGACTGTTCCGCTACCGACATTCCCACTCAGGTATGGTTCGCACTCAAGGAGTTCGCAAAGATTAAAAAATTCATGCGTACCAAAGGAATTATCCTCTACGGTTCCGCCCCAGTTATTGTTGATCATAACAGGACGCTGGTCTTTGGGGCCGATACCGTCCACCCAATGATATTCGTCGGCGAAGCATCCTCCGGGCCAACGCATTACGGGGACCTTGAGGTCTTTGAGTGCCTGAAGCACATCGTTGCGATAGCCATTGGTATTAGGGATTGGAGAGTCCTCTCCTACCCACAGACCGCCATAGATACATGTGCCCAGATGCTCGGCAAACTGGCCGTAGATCTCGGCAGGGATTGTCAGCTCAGGATTTACCTGGTCAAGATTTAGCTTAACAGTGGCTTTCTGATCAGCAATAGCCGGGAATGCCAACATCGATATTGCCGCACCGGCAGCAAAATATGCAAATAGTTTCATTTTAAGTGTTGTTAGATTGTTTTGCATGAATATCCTACAAAATTAATAAAAAATTTGTTATCTTGCGAATATTTCGTTAATTTTGCAAATAAAAAATAAACGAATTTTGAAACAATGGCAAGACCAATAAAAGAAACACCGATACTCTTTGGCTGCGATGGTCGCCGCTTCGAAGAAAGAATGCAAAATCCACCAAAAGTATCTCCGAAAAAAAGAGAGCAAATCAGACATTCTTACGAAACTGTCATAAAGATGTTAGTAAATTAATAACAAGTATATGACTCACGAAGAATTTCAACAAACATGTTCGGTAAGACGGCTTGATATTGGAGATACTATCACTTCATTTGATTGCGGGGATGAGGATCTAAATGATTTCTTATTAAATGAGGCCATGCTATATCGTAATGCCTTGCTCGCTGTAACTTATGTAGTGGAAAAGAAAGAGACACTTGAAGTGTTGGCATACTTCAGTTTGTCGAATGATAAAATATCCATTTCAGATTTTGAAAGTAAAACAGAATTCAATCGCTTCAGGAAACACAAGTTTGTCAATGAAAAAAGGCTCCGAAGCTATCCCGCAATTAAAATTGGTAGATTAGGAATTGCAAAATGTGCGCAACATCAATCCATAGGGACCTATCTTCTGGAATTTATAGAAGACTTCTTTATCATTAATAATAAATCCGGATGTAGATTTGTCACTGTGGATGCTTATGTAGATGCAATCCCATTCTATATCAGAAATAATTACCAATTTCTGAATAATGACGATGAAGATAAAAGAACAAGAGTGATGTACTTTGATCTTGCTTCATTGTTGTAGTTCAATCTATGGAGACTGAGTGGATTATAAGAATATTTAGACCAGAAGACACAGAGGTTTGGAACAGGCTTGTCGCGGAGTCGCGGCAAGGCACGTTGCTACATATACGTGGATATATGGATTATCATTCCGACAGATTCAAGGATTGCTCTTTAATCGCGTACAGAAAAGGGAAACCAACAGCCTTGCTTCCGGCTAATATAGACAATGAAGGAATCCTACGCTCTCACCAAGGGCTTACCTACGGAGGATGGCTGACACCATTCTCCCACTTTGATGGGTCGGATATGCTAAGACTTTTCGATGCCTGGACCTCTTGGTGCAAAGAAAACCAGATAAGAGAAATCATCTATAAGTCAACTCCACATATCTATCATAGAATTCCGGCTCAAGAAGACATGTACGCACTTTTTCGTTTCGGAGCCACAATAGAGACAGTAAACCTCTCAACAGTAATAGACATGCGGGAAAACCCGGGATTCAACACGCTTCAAAAACGTCACCTAAAGAAAGCTTCGATGTTAAATCCTTGGATAAAAGAGACCTCTGACGCTTCTGAGTTCATGCCAATCATTAAAGAATGCCTTCGAAGCCGACACGATGCCACCCCGGTACATACTGAAGCTGAATTACAAATACTTAAAGATCGTTTTCCGCATGGAATAAGAATGTTCTTAGCAGGCATTGGATCTGAGCCGGAAGCTGCAGTATGCATTTATAATACCAATTCAGTAGCCCACTGCCAATACATCGCCACATCTGAAAGCGGAAGAGAAAAAGGGACTTTGACCTATCTTATGCATCATCTCATATATGAAGTATTCTCAGAAAACCGCTACTTTGACTTCGGCACCAGCAATGAGGATGCGGGCCGCATCCTCAACTCCGGACTAATCCACCAAAAGACAGGACTGGGAGGACGCGGCGTTGCCTACCAGATTTTCCGCTTAAATCTCTAACATTTCTTCTACAACCCCTACATGCAACCAAAAAAGGTTGCATTCGCAAGATGCAACCAAAAAAGGTTGCATCTATCTGAAAATTTTATTACTTTTGCACTCATAATCAAAAACCATCCTCATAGATTATGATAAGAAAAATCTTATTTGCAATAACAATCGTTTCGTCACTGCATGGGGCGGCGCAGGAGAAGGGAGCGATCACTCAGGAGATGCTCAATGGCTTTAAGGCCGGGTATGAGAACAATACGGCTAACAGGGCGCGTCATAATGCGCTGAATGCCGCCGGCATTGAAAAGCTCGCTTATAATGAGAAGGTACGCAATAAATTTGACGACCATTTTTCTCATAAAGTTGAGACCAAAGGCATCACTGACCAGAAATCATCCGGCCGATGCTGGCTATTTACCGGTCTCAATGTGCTACGCTCGCAAGCCATGGCTAAGCATAACCTACCGAAGCTTACTTTCTCACAGAACTATAATTTCTTCTTCGACCAGCTTGAGAAGGCTAACCTATTCCTGCAAGGAGTAATTGACACTTCCGACCTGCCAATGGAAGACCGACAAGTAGAATGGCTATTCCAAAATCCTATTGCAGACGGCGGGACATTCTGTGGTGTTGCTGACATTGTCACTAAATATGGCGTAGTCCCCACTGAGGTCATGGCAGAAACTGAAGTTGCCAACAGCACGTCAGCATTCCGCAAGCATCTCGCGACACGCCTTCGTGAAGATGGACTCCGTCTTCGCCAAGCCAAAGCTAAAGGAGCTGACGAAAAGACACTTCAAGAGATGAAGACCCAACAACTTGCTGAAGTATACAAGATGCTTGCACTCGCACTCGGCGAACCACCCACAGAATTCACATGGACCAAAAGAGACAGCAAAGGGAATGCAATAGAGACAAAGAAATACACTCCCCTATCTTTCTATAAGGAACTTCTCGGCAATGATCTAAAGAACGATTACGTGATGCTGATGAACGACCCTTCTCGTGAATATTGGAAGGTATACCGCATCGACTATGACCGCCACAGCTACGACGGACAAGATTGGACTTATCTTAATGTCCCGATGAAAGATCTAAAAGAAGCCGCTATCAAGTCGATCAAAGACAGCACTGCCATGTATTTCTCTTGCGATGTTGGTAAATTCCTCGACCGCGAACGCGGAGTCCTTGACCTTGAGAACTTCGATTACGAGGCACTTTTCGACACTAAATTCGGGATGGATAAAGGAGAGAGAATCTCAACCTGGGCAAGCGCGTCATCACATGCAATGACCCTTTCCGGAGTTGACCTTGACGAAAAGGAACAGCCAAAGAAATGGCTTATCGAAAACAGCTGGGGCAAAACGGGACATGACGGCTACCTTGTAGCGACCGATGACTGGATGGATGAATATTTATTCCGTCTTGTCGTAGACAAAAAATACGTGTCTCCCAAAATACTCAAGGCAATGAAGCAAGAGCCCATCACACTTCCATCTTGGGATCACCTCTTTCTCAATAATTAATGCATAATTCATAATTCACAATGCATAATTACTCAAACTGAGAACTCGTCTGAGTAGAGACGCCGAGCGCACAGCTTATTATGAATTATGGATTATGCATTATGAATTAGTCAAAGGAATTTTCCGACAATAGAAAATGCTCCGCGAAGTCCGCTTTTTGTCCAGTGATAGGCAAAGCGGATTAGCGGACGTTTTTTATCAGGGATACCTTGAAGGGTTTCTTCATACAAAGGTATTGACAACTCCGGATGACCCTCCTTGGCATAGTGGGCAGCCAAGATGGCACGGCGATAGGAAATAATGTTATGAAGACGCGCTTTATCACTTCGTCCACTCTCGTCAATTGAGTCATCGATTCCATCAAGAGACATTTCCCATTTTCCTGCTTTTTCTGAGAAATTATTACCGGTTATACTTTCCTTTTGATGATATACGTCTACAAATGGCTCCGACAAAGCTTTAACTTTAGGGTCAAGAAGCAGAAGACGCGCTCCTGTCTCAAGGTCGTTCCAATTAGGGAATGCCCCTTTCCAGCCTCCTACTTTTCTTAAAAACTCAGTCTTCACAGCATATCCATGCGTACGGAAAATAGCATGCACAAGATGGCGCTCGAGAAGATTTCCTTTGATAGAATGGGTGATTCGTACTTCTTCGCCATCGTGGATTGCAACAGGCCAGGCTATCACATCAATTTCGCTTTCTTGTCTCCATGTGTTCATGACAGTCTCCACACATCGCGGACGCAATGTATCGTCAGAGTCAAAAAACATAACCCTGTCCGTCTTGACATGTTCGAGTCCGGTCTCCCGCGCATAAGCAGCCCCTTTACGAGAATCAGAATATATAGCCAATGTGAATTCTTTTGAAGCATTATCATCTTTCCAAGCCTCTACCTTTGCTTTAGTATTGTCAGTCGATGCATTGTCCACTATTATAATATGCAAAGGTCTATATGTCTGTGCTTTCAGGCTTTCAAGACACCTTATTATCAAATTGGGCCGATTATACACCGGCACCACAATCGTCATCCAATTCTTTTCGGCACTTTCCATCATATTTCTTAAACGCCAGAGCATTGCTAAAAATTGAAAATAATTTGCAAAAAATATCAGAATTTGTTAATTTTGTAGGATGAAAAAGATCTCATTGCTCATTCCGGTATATAATGAGGAAGAATCGCTCGATGCCCTATTTACAGCGCTTCTTCCTTTGCTCAACAACACCCATAAATCATTGAAAGGAGCAAAATATGAATGGGAAGTAATTCTTGTCGATGACGGCAGCAATGATCATTCTTTCGACAAACTGAAACAACTAAATGCCCGAGACGACAGATTCAAATACGTAAAACTCTCAAGAAATTTTGGGAAGGAGAATGCTCTACTTGCAGGTTTCGACAGAGTTTCAGGGGATGCCATGATCATAATGGATGCCGATCTCCAACATCCTGTAGAGACAATTCCGGAAATGATCACTAAGTGGGAGGAAGGATACGAAGATGTCTATGGCCAACGGCTTTCAAGGGGAAAAGAATCTATTTTCCGCAAAATCTTCACCAAGACATACTACAGTCTCCTCAACAAAAGCACACGCGTAGATGTGCTTCCCAACGTAGGAGATTTCCGTCTTCTTGACCGAAAAGTAATTGATGCAATACGAGCTCTCCGCGAGACTCAACGCTATACTAAAGGACTCTATTGCTGGGTCGGATTTAAGAAGACTGGTGTTGACTTCCAGACCGCAGACCGAGTTGCCGGAAAGACCCACATGTCGCCAGGAAGACTCATCAATCTTGCTCTTGAAGGAATCACGAGCTATACGACTGCCCCTCTGCGACTTGCGACTGTACTCGGGTTTGTAATTTCCGTACTTGCCATTTGCTATATGATCTTTATAGTCTGCAAGACACTGATCTATGGCGAACCTATACAAGGATTTCCGACACTAATATGCACAATTCTCATTCTTGGAGGATGCCAACTGTTAGCCCTCGGAATTATTGGCGAATATATCGGGAAAATATACACTGAATCCAAGTGCCGACCTCCTTACATAGTAGCTGAAGAAAGTATTTCTCCAGACACAGATATCAGGAACTCTAAAAATGATGATTTACCACGATGAAGATATTAATGCTCGGTGACTATTCCAATCTTCATGCATGCCTTGCAAACCAACTTAGGAAAAATGGGCATGAAGTCACACTCGTATCTGATAAGGGAGGATATATGAAGACGGAGGCGGATATTGAGTTGCGTCGCCGTCCCGGAATAATAGGAAGCTTTAGATATCTCTTCAGGATTATGTCACTACTTCCATCATGGACGGGCTATGATGTGGTGCAACTAATTAATCCGGGATTCTTTGCCCTTAAGCCGGGGAAATTGAAGATAATCTTCGATATATTGAGGAAAAACAATCGATCTGTATTCCTTACACTATGCGGCAACGACCATTTCTTCGTGAAAGACTGTGTAGATACTGATCTTTTTCGGTTTTCTGAATTCAGGATAGGAACAGAGAAGACCCCTCTCATCTTATGTGATCCCGAAAGGGAAAAAGGTTGGTTGATTCCCGGACATGCTGAATATACTAAACATCTATACACCAATATTGACGGGGCGATGTCGGTGCTTCCGGAGTATGATATGTCTGCCCGAATTCACATGAATCCGGAAAAACTTATATTTACCAATTTGCCTGTTTCGCTTGAGAATCTTAAGTTTACACCTATCAGTATAGACGGACCAATTAGAATTTTGATAGGGATGCGAGGAGGCATGGAAATTCAGAAGGGCACCGCACGTTTGCTCGAGCTATGCAAGGACCTTGAAAAAGATATGCCCGATAAGCTTGAAGTAAAGGTAGTGAAAAACTTGTCACTTTCAGATTATCTTGACGAACTGCGCAACAGTCATATAGTAATAGATCAATTATATTCATATTCGCCAGCTACCAATGCCTTGCAAACTATGGCATTAGGAAGGATCACAGCTTCAGGGGGCCAACCTGAGTATTACGAGTATATTGGAGAATCAGACCAACCAATATTCTGCCTCTCTCCTTTGGAGGATGAGGAGACAATCAAGAATCGACTAAAAGAGCTTATTCTTGATACAGACCGTATGAAATCTATGACTGTAAAGGGAAGACAACTCGTAGAGAAGCATAACGATGTCCGTAATATCGCCTCTCTCTTTGAAGATCATTGGGAAAAACAGATCAAGACTAAAGAATCTTATGGAAAATGAAAATCAAGCAAAGCAACCGGAATTGCAAGTGATGATCTGCACATACGGCACCGAGGGTCTGCGACGAGTCGCCGCCGCATCGCATCCAAAAGTGGAGGGTGTGGAATATCTTGTCAGTATACAAGAGAAACCGGATGAAGAAGGTTTTCCAATACCCAAAGAGCTTGACAGAGAGGACTTCAAGATATTTACCACCTTTACAAAAGGACTCTCTATCAATAGGAATATAGCGCTTTCGCATGCCACCTCTCCTATACTTCTCATAAGTGACGATGATGCCGACTACACTGAAGAGGGACTTAAAGCAGTGATTAAGTCATTTAAAACACATCCGGAAGCTGACATTATATCTTTCCAATATTCTTCAATCTCCTTTAATAAGCACTATCCGACGGAATCATTTTCCTTGTCACAACTTCCCAAGGGATATTATGTATCTTCAATTGAAATAGCTATGCGAAGGCAATCTGTGCAGGGTAAAGTGTGGTTTAATGAAAGCTTTGGCATTGGAGCGACGTTTCCATCAGGCGAAGAAGATGTATTCCTATGCGATTGCCTTAATAAGGGACTCAATGGAATATACGTTCCTAAGATTATCGCAAGTCATGACGGACCCACAACCTCGGAACGCAACCTCATGCTTCCGTCGCGACCACAGACCAAGGGGGCCGTTTTCAAGCTTCTTCATCCTCAAGACTGGCCTCTTAGAATGATAGTACACGCTATGAGAGAGATACCTCTTTGGATGAAAGGACTTGTACCATCTCCCCTCTCCTATTGTCGCAACTGGCTAAAAGGAGTAGGCATGGCCCGCAAACGGAAGGTATTTCCGACTCCCGACTATTCATCTAAATATCCATGCCATGAACGATCTGAATAGCGCCACGGATGAAACAGCAAAGAATGGCAAACCATTTTTCTCAATAATCATCCCCGTCTACAACGCCGAGTTATATCTGAGGGAATGTCTGGGAAGCCTCATTTCCCAAGATTTTAAGGATTGGGAAGCAGTGCTTGTCGACGATGGCTCGACCGACACATCTGTGTCGATAGCTGAGGAATATAGCGTCTCGGATGCCAGAATAAAGCTTTTCAAATCGCAAAGCAATTCCGGCAGCGCTTATTCGCCAAGACTACGTGCTGCCAGCCTCGCAAGAGCTGACTATATCGTGACGGTGGATGCCGATGATACCGTATCGCCTGACCTACTCAGCCTACTCCACAACAATATAATGACTACCGGATCAGACCTTGTGATTCCTGAGTTATGGAAGATGGAGGAAAAAGGGTCCCGCAAGATCCTTCCATCGAAAAAAATCGCTACAGACAAAGAATGGATAGGCAAAGATCTCGTATGGCACACTCTAATCGACTGGGACATCCCTATGTGCGGCTTCGCAGCAAAACGCAACCTCTATCTTGATGCTGACTCAAATGTCACCGACGACAACAAGAAATCAATATTCTCCGACGAGCTTCACTCTCGCTGGTTGCTCTTTATATGCAGTAAGGTCACTTTCTGCAACGCAAAGTATTACTACCGCAGCAATATGGCATCGGTGACCAACGTCAATCTTCCCCGCGTAATAGCAAGCCGCATGCATACTTGCGACGGACTAATCGCCATGACATCAGACGCCTTCGGCGAAGACTCACCGACATATTTCCGTGCACTTGAAAACAAGCTCTATTCCGCAGCAGGGACCTTACGTCTCATAAATCTCTTACCACGTGAAAGGATACTGAAAAGGAAGGTTCAGCAAATCATCTCAGAATCAATGAAACAATTCCCCCTGCGACAACTTAAAGGGAAGACCAGCCCGAGATATCTCGCCTTAATGAGCCTACCGACTCCGCTTGCACGCATCGGGCTCAAAATCATCGATACAATAATAAAAAAGAAAGATGGCATCTGAGAACTCATATAAAAGCATACTCAAAGGCACCTCCATGTTCGGTGGTGTCCAGGTATTTCAGATACTCATAAATCTGATCAGAGGTAAGTTCGTAGCCGTGTTGCTCGGTCCTGACGGGATGGGCATAGCCTCACTCTTCACGACATCTTCCAATACCATCCAAAAGTTTGCCTCACTCGGTCTCAACCTGGCTATAGTCCGCGAAATGGCAGAGACCTCACGCGACAAGGAGTCTGCTTCAAAGTTCATAGCCTTATGCCTGCGCATACTGGCTGCGACAGCTCTGCTGGGAGCCTTGGTATGCATACTCTTCGCCGCCCCGCTGAGCCACCTGACATTTGGGAACACCGAAATGACATGGCAGTTCATGCTGCTCGGCATTGCAGTGGCATTCGGCATTGCGGGCTCCGGGCTGCTTTCTATCCTGCAGGGACTCCACGAAGTGAAGCAATTGTCAAAAGCATCGATCGTAGGTGGCCTTACAGGACTCTTAATCGGAGTACCTCTCTACTGGCTCTACGGAACCCGGGGTATAGTACCTGCCATGATCGCCCTTTCTGTAGCAATGTTCGGTTTCTACTACATAGCTCTACGGAAGACAACTCACATCGAGACATTCAAAGGATTCACACGCCGGCACGCTCCCGTCATAAAACGAATGATAGGGCTCGGCCTCATACTGATGGCAAGCGATCTTATAGGCACATCCATGACGTATGTCCTCAATCTCTTCATCAGCCATTTGGGCTCCGACTATCAGCTTGGACTCTATCAGGCAGCGAACTCAGCTACTGCCCAGTATTCAGGAATGGTATTCACCGCAATGGCCATGGACTATTTCCCCCGCCTGACCAAAGCCGCACATGACAACTCACTAATGCAAGGCATAGTCAACCGACAGACGGAAATTGTAGCCCTTATCATAGCACCCGCCGCATGCTTTCTGATAATCACCGCCCCGATAGTGATTCAGGTACTCTTCACCAAGGAATTCGAGCCTGTACTGCCCCTCATGAGGTGGATGGGACTGGGAATCACTCTGAGAGCACTATTGATGCCAATGGCATATATCACCTTCGCCAAAGACAATAAAAAAGTATTCTTCGCTCTTGAAGGTATATTCGGCAACATCCTAACCTTGACATTAAGCTGCCTGGGATTCTATTTCTTCGGTTTGATAGGATTAGGCTATGCCTTGGTAGCAGACAATGCTATCTGCTTGATAGTTTACTTCATTGTCAATCATCGCCTTTATGGATACTGTTTCTCGCGCGACGCAGCAAAAAGCATATCAAATGCGGTAATCGTCACGGGTACGTGTTTTCTCTTTTCCTTGATCGCTGAGGCCTTATATTCGTATATATTAATGACGATCGCTTTTGCCGTATCAACAGTATGGGGTGTGACAAAACTAAAGCAAAAGCTTAAGGCGTCAGACGAGACACTCGGCAATACAGATTAATGGATACAAAACCTTGCAGACAGGACCAACATGGATATCTTTAAGCTTATATCACATCATACAAGACACTGACCCTCGATAACGGGAATATGTAGCTCGCCTAAAACATTTGATATCGTTGCATGAAGTCATCTTTTGCGTCGGCGTACAGATTTCTGTGCATTAGAGTTAGAAGAGGAAGATCCGGACGATTTTGGTTGCGACACTTTCGATTTCGTAGTCTTTTTCTTTGAAGTGGATTTTGATGTCGAAGCCGAAGATGATTTCTTCCGTCCGGAGCGCTTTGAAGTGCGAGTCTTAGCTACCGGTTTTTCATCATCGTCAGCAGATACGACTGTTCTTTCAGGTATGGAATCGCCATTAGCAATCGCGAGTTCACGAGCTGCGGCAGCTTCTTCTTCAGCGTCTTTCATAGCAAGATATTCTTCCCGGGTAGGCACCCATAGATTCTTGCCGAATTCACGCAGTCTGGTATCGATGCTATCTTGTGCCCGCTTCATATCATCTTCATCGGGGAACATCTGCGCCATCGAGAGATTACGAAGGTTTTTTGTTTTATATATCTCTCCTTTGTACATTCCCAAATTAAAATAGTCGTCAAGGCTATACTGTGGGAGATTATTGTCGTCGGTCAGAAAGACGTATTGCTGAGCCAAATAGGGACGAAGCTGGTCGAATTTCACCCAAAACATCGGATAATTGGCATCCCCACCGAAGTCTCCTCCTCGTGTCAGCACCGGGCATATAGCCTCTACAAATGTCTTCATCTGATTGGAGCGACGGTCAAATTCCCACTTTTCAATTATATAGTATTTTAAGACCTGACCTGTAGGTACATCGGCTTCCTCAATAGTATACGTAGCCTTATCGCCATTTCCTTGAGTCTGATAGTAAATGTCGAAGCGATCGAGCATCTCTCCTACTTTCACCTTATATTGATCGGTAAACACTTCTCTGCCATCCAAGTATTCGAATGCTGGAATCTTACCATCCACAACCAATCCAAGAATAATGCGGAACAAGTTTTGCTGACCATCAACAATATCTTCAGGGAAATAAAGAGGAGTATTCTCAGGGACATTCTTCAAATCAAGCTGACGATATATCTCACGCATATAGGCAAGGTCGGCATCATGAGTCTTCTGAGTATCAAAGAATCCTTGCATTCGGTCGGTGATCTTCGGGCCAGAAGTCTCTTCCTGTTTCTGTCCTCGCTTGGAGTTGCTGTTGCGACGCACTACTCCGGTATTGTCCTGAGCCAATACTGATATTGATATTGCCGATATAGTGGCTATGGTGAGTATCTTTTTGAGTGATTTCATCATTATTTCCATATTAATTAAGCACTACCTGCATCGGCGATATGGTGCGGGTGATGCCGTCGGGACCTTTCGCCTTTACATCTGATATAAAAAATTGCTGACCATTTTTCAGTCGGCGGAATTGTTCCTTCTGTCTTGAGGAAAATTTTGAGCCATCGCTCACCTCAGGAATAGCATTGCCCATCGAATCGAAAAAGATTGTAGAGAACGAGACCACCGAATATGCCACATCAAGAATTCCATCGTCGACTGAAGCCGAAAGCCCTTCACATGCCATCAAAGCAGCCTTGCTGATTCGTTTCGGACCGCCCTTGTAGACAGATGGGTTTCCTTGAGCATCTTTCACTGTTATATATGCCGTCGGGTCAGGCAATTGACGGATACGAAAAGTCATGCTGCCTACATTCTGGCTGGATCCATCGACTGAAGCCGATACATTGATCACAGCGTTCTCCCCCACTTTAGTAGGACGAGCCACCCAGTGGTCGCCATTGCGAGTAAGAGAGCCGTTGGTCATAGTTGCAGTAAGAGCTGTCATAGGAACTCCAGGCACAGAAATCGAAATAGGATTATCGATACCCGCATAAAGCACATTCATCATCGTAGGAGATATGGTAGCCATTGGTTCGATGACATTATATTGCGACTTAAACTCATGCTTTTCGAGAGTGCCATCCCCTTTCTTCACTTCCAGATATCCGGAATATTCATGTGCACCGGTCTGACCTGCGACAAATTCATACAATCCATCCGGATTTCCAAGCTTCTGGCCATTGATGAAAATTTCCGGTCGCATTGTAGTGTCGATTGCGGCAAGCACTATCTTTGCAGAATATTTACCTCCGCGCATGACCATATTTGAATTAGGCAATACGTAAGCACTCAGTTCGTTGACTCGCACATCGCCAATATCGACGTTTGTAATGAGATTAGACAAAGCTTCACTTTCCGCTTGATTCACGTCATTTTGCAGTTTAGTGAGCATTGTGACAGCAGCGATTGCCGGCATATTGTCGAAAAGCTTTTCTTCCCATTTCACTTCTCCTACCGTGCCTTTGACATCTACTGGCTGAGTAGACAGCATTTCATTGATCACCCTACGCTTTACTGTATCAGGAACAAGGGTGGTCACGTATGTCCTATACTCATTGATAGCTTCACGCAATTTCTCGCCTCTTTTAGAACTTGGATTGAGAAGCACAGCAGAAGCCGCTTCAAGGTCATCAAGATTCTTAAGATTAGTATAGTCACCCTTCTTTCCGTCTGCCTTAAGTGCGATGTCGGTCTTTATCTCCTCTATCAAGGCATAAAGATTGTTGGTCCGATCATGGAGAGTAGTTCCTTTCTCATACCATGGACCAGCCTTGGCAGGATTCTTCTCATAGAGTTCTGCCAAGTAGTCGAACTGAATTTTATTTTTAGTAGTAAGATTGTCGTTGGTTCGGTGCAGAGAGTTTTGCACTTGGGTGAAACCATTTAGCACGTCGCTCGACACGTTAAGTGCGAGCATGGCAGTAAGGACGATATACATAAGATTGATCATCCTCTGCCTTGGCGACATTCTTGCTACGTTATTTCCTCCTCCTGCCATTGTGCGTTTTACGTTTTACGTTTCGCGTTTGCGTTTTTAGTCTTCTGCCTTGGGAGCTTGCTCAAAAGGATTCTGCCTGGCAACTCCTCCAGCCATTGGATTAGCCATATTCATAGTCATGGCAGTGATCATATTCTCGTAAATTTTGTTGAGTTGACGCATATAGCGGCTCATACGCTCTGTCTCCTCGCAATAGCGACTCGACTCGTTGGCAGACTTCTCATACATATCGCGAATATCTTTCAAGCCTCTATTTACGCGGTCGATGCTTTCAAGCTGCGAGCTTATGCTCTTGAGTTGAATTTCATAGATAGTATTCAAGCCGCCAATATTTCTGTTAAGGTCTTCAAGACGCTCCACGTATCCATTTGAGGAAGCGGATACCGATTCAGAATTGTCAGTAATTGCCTTATATGAATTGAGAAGCACCTCACTCACCTTGTTAAGGGCATCTGTAGTCTCTCTAAGCTGGGCTATCTGCTCAGTGACACCCTTCATTTGCTCAGCCATATCTTTCATTGACTCAACAAGATTTTCGGTATCTTCTTCCTTGATGTCGACATTTGGAGCAATACCGCCACCTCCACCGGCAATGATTACAGCGCCATTAGCGCCTGAGGACTGACCTGCGTGACTTGCCTCACCATTATGATCTGATAGGGTTGACTGATCATATCCGCCTCCGCCAGCCACAATGACACCACCGGAAACTCCTCCAACAACACCACCGGAAACACCACCGACTACTCCACCTGAGACGCCACCTACGACTCCGCCAGGTACACCACCGGATATGCCACCGACTACACCCCCGGGAACACCGCCAGAGACACCGCCAGAAGCTCCCTCACTATCGTTGGCTCCGCCACCTACGACGCCACCACCGCCGATGACTGCGCCGCCGACAATACCTGCACCACCATGGCCTCTAAGGTCCGGACGGTCTTCAGGAGCGTGGGTATCAAGCACCGGGAAGACATCTTCCCAATGATAATCCTTTGGAGGACGGTCGAATGCCGTCAGAAGGAACATGGCGATTTCCGTACCCATACCGATGCAAAGCAAGGTGCTTCCGCCCGGAAGGTGAAGGATCTTGAAAAGAGCACCCCAGATTACGACTGCGGCACCTATTGAGTATGCTATGTTGAAGAAGTATTGCCCCTTCTCTCCGTGAAGGAAACGTTCTACGACGTTGGCGTATTTGCGTATCTTGACCATTGTATTATATTTGAAGTTCGGTCTTGTTTATTTTTTCTTCTGAGTTCCTTTAGCGAATCCAATCTGCGAGCGTACGCAGCGGAATCCGATATAAGATCGTTGCTCATTCTGATATTCCCACTGGCGAAGATCACTGCGAAGATTATGCATAATGTCTTTCCAACTACCACCTCTCACGATCTTTCGCTTCATCTTATATGGATCTTCAAGAGCTGCATT
>CAMWQY010000018.1 GCA_947176355.1 uncultured Porphyromonadaceae bacterium | reverse complement strand
GGGGCATTGCTTCGCTTGCCCTTGAAGCACACGGAGACTTACGCTGAATAGTTACCGATTATGATTTTTTGTTAAATTTTAGAGATTTTTTTCAAATTTATTTGGAAATATTAAGAAGTTTCTCTAATTTTGTGTGCTAAACCTATCGTTTAACCTTAAAATACCTAAGATATCAAAAAATAAATTGACTTCGACTTAAAGTCAAGGTGGTGTGTAACCGCTTGATGGACAAGTATTATCAATCAAACATCATAACATGTATTATGACCAAAATTAAACTAACATCGAAACGAGAAAAAGGCAGGTCATTCCTTCGGAAGACATTCCTGACCTTAATCGCCATGTTGCTGGCGATTCCCGCGTTCGCACAGAATGTCGATGTATCGGGTACGGTACTTGACGACCAAGGCGAACCCCTTATCGGCGTTACAGTCATGGTGGAAGGCACATCTAATGGCACAGCCACAGACTTTGACGGCAATTATTCATTAAAGAACGTACCTTCCAAGGGAAAACTGGTGTTCTCTTACATCGGCTATTCACAGCAGGTGGTAGACGTAAAGGGACGCACCCGCATCGACATCAAGATGAGTGAGGACTCTCAGTCACTTGACGAGCTCGTGGTAGTCGGCTACGGCCAGATCAAGAAAGCTGACCTTACCGGTTCTGTGTCAGTGGTAGACGCCGGTCAGATTACTGCTAAGGGTTCTTCTTCAGTACTTGAGGCACTTCAGGGCTCGGTGCCAGGCGTAAGCATTACAAAGCAGTCGGGTCGTACTAATGGTGCTATAGATATTGAAATTCGTGGTAAATCTTCAATTAATTCAAAAACTACGCCTCTTTACGTAGTTGACGGAGTGCAAACTAGCGATATATCATTCCTTAATCCTCAGGATATAGAGAGAATTGACATATTGAAAGATGCTTCTTCTACTGCCATCTATGGTTCACGTGCAACAGCAGGTGTCGTTATTGTAACAACGAAGAGTGGTTCTAATGTCAATAAGGGAACTAAGGCTACAATTTCATACGATGGCTATTATGGAATTAGTCATGCCACACGTATGCCGGAATTTATGGACGGAGAACAATGGTATCGTTATCGTTTTCAGAAATTCACACAACCGGTAGGAGGTGTTGATGCTTATGAAGCTCAGACAACATTTACGATGCTCCCATCAGCTATGGGTCTCGGACAAGCACTCCTTCAGCAGACTGCTGGTGATCTTGAATCTCCCTACATAATGAAAGAGATGCTTGCAAATGATGCTACATATTATTGGCCTGGTTTAGTGACACAAGACGGTCATCAGCAGAATCATTATGTTTCAGTCTCAGGTGCTGGAGAAAATATAAATTATCACTTCGGTCTTGGTTATGAAAATGTGCAAGGTTTGTATAAGGGGGATAGTAAAGGTACGTTTTCATTCAAGGGAAGTGTAGATGCTAAGATAAATAAGGTTATCAGCGCCGGATTTAATTTAAATCTTGCTCAGATCAATAACTCGTATGCAGATGACGATGCAATTGCGCAAGCATATCGAGTTAATCCATTTATGATTCCGTACGATGAAGAAGGCAATACCATCCACTTCCCGGGCAATAAGACGACACTCAATACTAATTCCAATCAGTTCTCCGATTTCATCAATCCATTGGATCGTATGAAAAACTCGGTTCATAAAAGAAAAACTTATCGTTTTATTGGCAATATCTATGCGCAGTTTAATATAATTCCAGGACTTTCTCTAAAGACCACCATATCTCCTACTTATACAGCGTATCGTGATGGTCAATATATTGGGTTTACGAATCCCACAACCGGTAAGACTTGGGTTGACAATGAAGTTAGAAATGCGACTGCAAAAAATCATACGGGCTATGGCTGGACATGGGATAATGTGTTGAGCTATATCCGCTCCTTTGGAGATCATTCAATCAATGCGATGGCACTATATTCAGCGGAAAAGAGTCACTCCGAAGATTATAGCCAGACAGCGCAGAATCCAATAGAGTCAACTGATTGGTGGAATATGGGAACTGGAACAAAAGGGGAATCCACTGTATCTTCCGGCTACTCAGAGTCATCAATGCAATCAATAGCAGTCAGAGCAAATTATTCATGGAAGAGTCGCTACATGATTACAGGAACAGTACGTTGGGATGGATCCTCAAGATTCGCACAAGGTCATAAGTGGGGTTGTTTCCCATCGGTAGCACTTGGTTGGAACATTGCAGAAGAAAACTTCTTGCAGAAATGGTGGCTTAATAATTTGAAACTTCGTGTCAGCTATGGTGTAACCGGTAATAATACAGGTATTGGCAATTATGCCACAATAGTAGGTATCAATTCCTCAAGTTTTTATCCCTTTGGTGGTAATTATGTAGACGGCTTCTATCCATCTGGAATTGTTGATAAACTAATATCTTGGGAAAAATCTCACGAAATCAATATAGGTCTTGATTATGGATTCCTCAACAATAGAATTATCGGATCTTTGGAGTGGTATACAAAGACTTCAAAAGATCTTCTCTATCCAGTAGAATTGCCTCTTGAATCAGGTGGTGGATCAATGACGACAAATGTAGGTTCAGTAAGAAACACTGGTATAGAATTTGCTATCACCACGACTAATATTGACACAAGAGATTGGACTTGGACGACAAGCCTTAATATCTCACACAATGAGAATAAGGTGTTAGAAATCAATGGGGTCTCAGATCAGATTATTGGAGGTAACGCCAGCAGCTGTCTATTTGTTGGAATGCCGGTAAACAATGTATACGCATACGCATGGGATGGTATAGTTTCTGATCGTAACATGACAGTACCTAATACAGCAATAGCACAAGAAAAAGGCTTGACTCCCGGTTCAACCATGAGGGAATGTGATTATTACTATACATGCTATGGTTTGACAGAAGGTCAAGCTATAATAAGGGATGTCAATGGTGACGGAAAGTGGAATGACGAAGACCGCGTGGTATTCAACGGCAATCCAAAGTTTATTGCCTCGTTAACCTCGAATCTTAGCTATCGCCTTCCCAAGAAAGGTGGTTCAATAGACTTTGGATTCTCAATTTACACCAAACAACGTTATACCGTAGCTTCTCCTTTTATGGGAGGCGATGCATTTGACTGGCATGATCGTGGACGTGGAAAAGTTGCAATGGATAATTACATTCCTGCCGGTATGCTAATCGATGCAGAGGGAGTTCGTCCTGACGGAACGCTCATAAATCCAGTATATCAGACTCAGACACACTATGGAACTTGGCCTCTGGTGAATGCTGGAGGAAATGACGGTCTGGGTGCATCAGGCTCAATGTTCGGTCTTAGTACAGACACTAAGTTCTGTGCACGTCAGGTGACAGATGCATCTTTCTGGAAAGTGCAGCATATATCATTAGGATATAATTTCTCTAAGGAAATTATCGAAAAGATAGGTTGTAGCCGTTTGAAATTATACGTAAATATCAGCAATCCATTCGTATGGTCAAGCTATAAAGGATTCGATCCAGAATGGGCTGATGCGTCAGGCAAGAATGATGGTCCAAGTACCATTACGTATGAATTTGGTGCAAACATTACATTCTAATATTTGAGATTAAAACAATGAAAAATATAAGATATTCCATATTAGGGTTCTCTGTGGCTCTTCTTATGTCGGGATGCTCCGACTTCCTTGACCCACAGAATCTTTCAAATGGTGGTGAAACTTACGAAGAGTATTTTGCTAAGCATCCCGATCAGATACGTCCGGTAGCATACGATGCAATAAAGTATATTGCAAATCAGATAGAGATGCTCGATCAGGCAGCAGACCTGTTCATAAATCCGCGCGCCTCCGATGACGGAGTTTTCTCTATGTTCCAAGTAACACCGGATAATGGAACAGTTAAATCCTATTATGCAAATATAATGGGAGCAATCAATAAGGCGAACTGTATGATAAAGTTTGCTACAGATGCTGGAGATACAAAGGAAAATAGAAAATTGATAGCAGAAGGAAAGTTCCTCAGAGTGCTAAGTTATTATTATCTTACACAGCAATTCGGAGCAGTTCCTTATTCAGTGAATTACATCAGTACTCCAGATAGAGATTTTCCGCGAACTCCATTAGATGAGATTTATGCCGCACTATTGGCTGATTGTGAGGATCTATATAATAATTCTGAGCTTGATATTCAGAATCACAAAGGAGAAGCAAGCAAGCAGGCAGTAGCGGCTATTGCAGCAAAGATTGCGCTAGCTGCCGCATGGGATCTTGATACAGAGCTGATCAATGCCGCTGCTGGTACTTATAACGTCAAAGATACGAAACGTTTTAAGGAAGCAGCCGAATGGGCAGAAAAAGCTATAATGGGGATCGAGCTTACAATGCCTTTTGCTGAAAAGTGGGCTTGGAATAACGAAGGGAATGCAGAAGAAATATTTTCTGTGCAATATGACCGGAACGGCTATCCCGGTGATAAAAATACGGGTGGTGGTTCTCTTATGAACAACTATATAGCTTACTTTGGCAATTGCGTTGAAACTGGACTTAAAGGTACCGGTTCAGGCGGTACAAATGTTATGTCAGCAAAATCAGCAAGCCTTTTTGAGAAGGGGGATGAGCGTTTTGAAGGCACATTCATGACCACGTTCTATAATGCCCCCCGTCCCCTTAATAATGAAGGGAAGCCGGGCAACGCTGTTTGGGAGTTAGGTTACATGGCTTGGTATAATATGTCACAAGAGGCACAGGATACATTGCCAATAGCACTTAAATTCTATTCTCCTGGTACTACAGCAAGCGAAGCAGAAGCAGACATAAAAAAAATTGTTGCAAAAAAACAGGCGATAAAGTTTGCATCTAACACGCATGGCATCAATGAACCCTATGCTGCAATTCTTGATGGAATTCAAGTTACAAAATGGGAGTTTAACGATAAAGGAACTATGCCTACGAAGACGACCATTAATTATACTGATTACGTCAGAGAATCAGCAAATAATGGAACTTGCGTAAGAAAATATGACGATCCTACTTCTGGCGCGGTAACTGGAAGCCAATGTTATCGTGATATTCCAATGCTTCATGTGAGTGAAATGTATCTTGTAGCAGCAGAGGCATATCTTTTGGCAAACGATCTCACATCATCTTTAAATAAAATTAATGCTGTAAGAAATCGTGCAGGGCTTAAGTCGCTAAGTTCATTTGGCGCATACGAAGTTCCCTATTATACTAACGCAAGTTTTGTATTTGTTCCTCTTGACTTAGTGCTTGATGAGCGTGCTCGTGAATGTTACGCAGAGCGTACTCGTTACTTTGATTTGCGTCGTACAAAGCAGCTCGTTAGATATAATCTCGAGTTTAGCCGTTTTATGAACACAGTGCAAAAAATGTGTAATGCTCAAGGTGAAATAAAGTGGTATCGTCCGATTCCTCAATCTGAAATAGACAATAATACAGCTATTTCGAGAGAAGATCAGAATCCAGGGTATTAATATTTAGGAAAAATTTGAACATTTTCAATATGAAAGCTTTATATAAAACACTTTTATTATGTGTCTCATTGTCATTCGTTCTGATAGGATGTGATGATTCCACGGAAATCCCTTCATCTGGACCTCTTGATCATGCTGAAGAGTTGGCATTAGGTACTTATGTGGGAGAATGGACAATTTTGAACACAACTGATTCAACTTCGGTGATATATCCAGGTACTGTGTCTTTAGACCCATACACATATATCAATAAGGAAGATGTTGAGGTGACAGAACACAATGCCAACAGAGTTAATGTAACAGTTGATGGCAATGCAGATATTTATTTGGAATCTAATGAGTCTGCTTGTAATACCCAATTGAACTCAGCCAAAGGGATTACTTTCTGGAATCTTACTAGTTCTAATCCATTCGGTGTGACATATTGGGGGAAAGTAAGTACCACTGGTAATTTGATATTAAAATATGAAGCATTGGTCCGTACAGGACGTGGCGGTAAAAATATTACAAAGTATAGTTGTAGTTTTAGTGGCGATAAACAATAAGACATCAATCCCATGACAGATATTGATGTCTGTCATGGGAAAATAATAATCCATTAATAAATTAAATCATGAAGAAATCATTACTTTTTCTTTCAATTGCTGCCATCTCGGGTATGGCAAGCGCTCAGGATGTGGCAGTTTTCGCTACATCAGAAAGTTTAGAAGCAGCCGGTATCCAAAAGGAAAAAACCGACATTGAGGGTGATGTAGTTTTTGCTGAAGTTGAGGGCATTGGCACTGCAGCTACGGCATATAAGGATTCCTGGGGTACAACAAATGCGTACGGCACATATAGAAACATCAAGGTAAACGACCTTGAGATCACCCTTGGTTCGGGTGTTGTTGGCAATGCCAATCCAACATTTGAGAGCTATGAGGCAGGAGCGCCGTCAGCAGGAGCAGTATTCAAAATGCATGCTGATAAAGATGGATATATGACCATTTTTGTCAAGATGAATCCTAATAAGCAGTACGTAGTATTTGAAGATTTAGATGGTGCTGTTGCGTATACTCTTGGATATTCCAATGGAACAACAACATTCCACTATAATTTCCCATACTATACCGAAGACAATGTAGCTCTAAAGCAATTCGAAGGTTTCATCGATTTCAATGCTCCTGATGCAAACAAGTATTTTGAGACTGCTACTAAACAGTCAAAAAATGAAGAAGGACTTCTTCTTTGGCAGAATAAAGTTACAGGGGATATAGTAGCTGCTGCAAAGAACCCAACTGTAAAGGATGATCCAGATCAGCAGTATTCAGGTGTAATGGAAGAAATACCTGGTCAGCATAAACCTAAATTCCCATGGCAAGCTGCAGGCCTTGAAGCTAATCCCGGTGATAACACAGGTTTCTTAACGTTTGCTGTATACGAAGATACAGACTACTACTTCTCTGCTCTTGGTTCAAAGGCTGGGTGCGCAGGTTTCGTGTATACTGAAACTTTCCCAACTATTACCTACAATGCTATTGTTGATGGCGACGGAAATGTAACTTCACCGGAAGTTGTTTTCCCAGCTATGGGATTTGGAGCAAGTTCAGATGCTGTTGAGACTATCGGTGTAGCTACTGTTGATGCTCCTATCTACAATGCACAGGGTATTCGCGTGAATGCTGACGCTAAGGGTCTTCTTATCCAGAATGGCAAGAAGTTCATCCGCAAGTAAAATATAACTATAAATTATTAGTTATAAATTATAAACGATCAATGCATAATTCATTGAGGCGGTAATGTAAAGAGGCGGCTCCGGGGTTGGGGTCGCCTTTTTTTTGCTTGTTTGCTTATCTTCGCTCGTATAGAGATATCTTGCAGGGATGGGCATGGAAGGATTGTTGAGTTTGGATTCTTGGATTTTTGTGGGATGGTTGATGATTGCGCCGCAAGCGGCTTGGCGGGGGACAAATCGTGCTGCGGGAGCTATGAGATGACGGTATTTATATATTTTTTCGAGTGGATCATTATAAAGATAATATTTTTTAGTATCTTTGCAGATATTTCAAAACCCAATCAGTATGAAACGATTTCTGACGATACTCTTCTTTTCCCTTTTAGTGATGACTCGTCTATCAGCAAGAGATATTACTTTCACTTACGAAGGACAGACCATCAACTATGCTGTCATTGACGAGGAAGCAAAAACCGTTGTCACTAAGGCGGGGAAATTTGACAGGAAGGGGTATACGGCGGGCAATCAGATGGAAGGAACCCTTACGATTCCTGAAACTATTGAAGAAGATGGAATTTCGTATAAAGTAATAGGAATAGGGGAGATGTCTTTCTTAGAAAATAAGAACCTCAGTACGGTCAGGCTTCCCGAATCAATGCTTGAGATTGGAGACAATGCATTTGCGGGGTGCGTTTCACTTTCTGAGATCAATCTTCCATCAGGTATAAGAAACATCGGTTCGGGTGCTTTCGGTGGAACTGCTTTAGTTACCATTAACTGGCCGGAATGTATTAAGGAGATAAGATCCTCTACATTTGCTGGCTGTGAATCTCTTTCTTCCATATTAATTCCTCATTCAGTAGAGCAAATCGATGACTATGCATTCAGCGGATGTGCAAGTCTAACTTCAATTGACGTATCGGGTGCCTACAAGATTGGAAAAAATGCATTCGCAAACTGCGAGACATTAAAGACAGTTAAATTATCAGAATCATGCAGTGAGATCGGTCAGAGATCTTTCGTCGAGTGCATTGCACTCGAAGGCATCAGCTTACCTTCAGGTCTCGAAACCCTTGAAAGCGGACTCTTCTCAGGATGCACATCACTGCTTTCCATACGCATTCCGGATAATATCAAGCGAATAGAGAGTTCTGTTTTCTCGAAATGCACCGGCTTAACATCAGTGGAAATCCCAGACGGTGTGGAGCACATAGGCTACAGCGCATTCAGTGGTTGTACGTCACTTCAATCGATAAAACTTCCGGAAAGAATTGATAGAATTCAAATGTCGACTTTCTATGATTGCCGCTCATTGACTTCGATAAAGATACCTGACTCTGTCAAAGAAATTGAGGATAAAGCCTTTAACAAATGCAGTAATCTAAAATTGATGACTCTACCCACAAATCTGAAAAGTATTGGGTACGCTGCCTTTGCATATAATATCTCACTTGAAACCATAAACCTACCTGAGGGTCTTGAAAACATATATAGCTTTGCCTTTCAGGCATGTCGCTCCTTGAAATCAATAAAAATCCCTGAATCGGTAACTGAGTATGGAGAATATTTATTCAGGGATTGCTATTTTCTTGAGAATATCGAACTTCCTGAATCTATGACATATATGCCAGATGGAATATTCAGCGACTGCACAGGATTGTCATCTATTCGACTTCCAGAATCATTGGAGATTATCAAAGGAGAAGCATTCCATCGATGTTTACACCTTAGTTCGATCAGACTACCTGACGGATTAAAGCTCATCGAATGGGGGGCATTCAGCAGATGTGACGATTTAACTACAGTCTATCTTCCACCTTCTCTTGAAAAGATAGAGCAATCGGCATTTCTCGGTTGTGATAATCTTCTTAATGTCTTTTGTGCTGCCACCACTCCTCCGACTGTAGAGGAAGACTCATACAATCCTTTTGAACCCATTTTTCATGCCACTCTGTACGTAAAGGAAGAGGCATTGGCGGTGTACCGTCAAACTGACCCATGGAACCATTTTGAGAAGATTGAAACATTCGTTCCTTCAGTGTCAAAATTGGAGAGAATCATTCTCGATACGCAAACATGGCACGGGGAGGCGGGAGAGTCGTTACGAATCGTAGCATCAGTGATACCAGCAGAAGAAATGCCATCCTCATTGAGCTGGGCATCATCGGATGAAAATGTTGCTACGGTTGATGACAAGGGTAATGTTTTGGCGGTAGGTCCTGGCAAATGCCTCATTTCCGCTACGGATAAGGAGGCATACATGTCTGCTGTATGTTCACTTTACGTGGTTGCCGGTGACGGTCCGGTCTTCGTTTATGAGGGTATTCGCTATGCTGTGCTTGATGAAGATGAGGGTACATGCCGTGTGGCTGCCTATAATGACGATGCAAAGGGTGATATTGTGATTCCAGAGAAGGTCTTTTACGATGGGAAGGGCTATAGTGTAGTCAAAGTCGGAGATTTCGCATTCTATCTAAACAAAATGGTCACTTCGGTAAGTATATCCGAAGGAATCGAGGAACTGGGCACGAAGGCTTTCTATCTCTGTGACAATCTTTACCGTCTCAATATACCCGATGGTGTCAAGGAAATTCCTTGCGAATTATGTTCCGGATGCAGCTCTCTGTCATCAATAAAGATACCAGACAGTGTGAATACTATTGGAGAACAGGCATTCTTCTATTGCACTACACTTACTGAAGCTACACTCGGCAATGGACTTTTCTTTATCGGGGAGGGAGCTTTTACCGGATGCTCCGCTCTGACGGAAGTGGAGATTCCTGAAAGTGTGAATTTAATAGGATATGCCGCATTCCAATATTGTACTGGGTTGCTGAGTATACGGATACCCGATGGAGTAACGGAAATAGGAGAGTTTGCCTTTTATAGTTGTGGTAAGCCAGCTTTCATCTACATTCCTGCGTCGTTAGAGACGTTCGGCTTATATGCTTTCGACGGAACAGATACAGATCTGGTAGTGTATGATACGGAAGATCCTGTCGATGTGTCGCAGAGCGATTATAGATATGGAAGTCTGTTCCCATATTATGTCTATAATAATGCGATTCTTCGGATGCCGGAGGAGGGTTTGGCTAAGGCTGCTTTGGTTTGGCCATGGTGTGAATTTGTGCATACTGAGCCATACGATCCTGATGGAGTCGCTTCGGTCTTTGAATCCACTGATTCTAATGTAGAAGTCTACACCATTTCCGGTGTGAAGATTGGTTCGGGCACCGAGTCGCTTGCTCCGGGATATTATATTGTAAGGAGAGGGTCTGAGTCGCGTAAGATTCTTATAAAATAATTTGGATTCTTGGATTTTGGGGTTGATTGGGGATTGCGCCGCGAGCGGCTTGGCGGGGGATAGGGTTGTGCTCACTGCGTTCGCACCACAATCTTTTGCTGGCTTGGTTTTTGCGTGCTTTAAATATATCGCGCTGAGGCGCAGATTAGCTATTGACTATGATTTATAAATTATAACGGTCAATTATAAGCGATCAGTGCGGGATGCATTGAGGCGGTAATGTAAAGAGGCAGCTCCGGAGTTGGGGTCGCCTCTTTTTGTTTAGGCTTAATTTAATATGGTAGTGAATTTTAATACTCTTTTGTTTCCAAATATGGAACTTTTTTCTTAAATTTGCATTTTAAATATAAAGAGTATGGAGAAATCCCAGTTTCAAATGCTCTTCATGGAAGAGGCCAGAAGTTTTCTTAAATCTGTTCCGGATGGTGCTCGAAACAAAATATATTACAATATCAGGAAAGTGCAAGGAGGAGTAAAGGACAGTGAATTGTTCAAGAAGCTGGATTCTTCAGATATATGGGAATTCAGAACTTTATATCAAGGAATTGCATACCGGTTGTTTTGTTTTTGGGATAGAGATTCCAATGCGCTCGTGGTAGCAACACATGGTATAATAAAGAAAAGTCAGAAGACTCCGGGTAAGGAGATAGCTCGGGCCGAGGAAATCAGACGTAAATATTTCATGGCTAAAAATGTATAGAGATATGAGAGAATTAGAAGATATGAAATTATATACTATTGATGAGATGCTGGATGAGGATCTTGGTAAAGTGGGGACTCCAGAAAGGGATAAATTTGAAATGCAAGTCCAGGAGGATATCCGTGCATATCATATAGGAGAAGCGATCCGTAAGGCACGTAAAGACAAGAATCTAACGCAGGAGCAACTTGGGGATTTGATGGGAGTACAGAGGGCTCAGGTATCAAAAATTGAAAATGGTAAGAATTTGAATTTTTCTACCATTGCAAGGGCGTTTAAGGCCATGGGTATAAAAGCGAATCTTTCATTTAGCGGCGTATCCATGTCATTGTGGTGATATTTAATGAAGACATACACTCGGGAAGAAATGCTCGAGCTAAGTGTCTTCTTATCCAGAATGGTAAGAAGTTTGTCCGCAAGTAAAATATGACTATAAATTATTAGTTATAAATTAAAAGCGATCAATGCGGGATGCATTGAGGCGGAAAAGAAAGAGGCGGCTCCGGGGTTGGGGTCGCCTCTTTTGTGCTTGTTTGCTTATCTTCGCTTGTATAGAGATATCTTGCAGGTATGGGCATGGAAGGATTTTGGGGATGGTTGGGGATGGCGCCGCAAGCGGCTTGGCGGGGGACAAATCGTGCTGCGGGAGCTATGAGATGACGGTATTTATATATTTTTTCGAGTGGATCATTATAAAGATAATATTTTTTAGTATCTTTGCAGATATTTCAAAACCCAATCAGTATGAAACGATTTCTGACGATACTCTTCTTTTCCCTTTTAGTGATGACTCGTCTATCAGCAAGAGATATTACTTTCACTTACGAAGGACAGACCATCAACTATGCTGTCATTGACGAGGAAGCAAAAACCGTTGTCACTAAGGCGGGGAAATTTGACAGGAAGGGGTATACGGCGGGCAATCAGATGGAAGGAACCCTTACGATTCCTGAAACTATTGAAGAAGATGGAATTTCGTATAAAGTAATAGGAATAGGGGAGATGTCTTTCTTAGAAAATAAGAACCTCAGTACGGTCAGGCTTCCCGAATCAATGCTTGAGATTGGAGACAATGCATTTGCGGGGTGCGTTTCACTTTCTGAGATCAATCTTCCATCAGGTATAAGAAACATCGGTTCGGGTGCTTTCGGTGGAACTGCTTTAGTTACCATTAACTGGCCGGAATGTATTAAGGAGATAAGATCCTCTACATTTGCTGGCTGTGAATCTCTTTCTTCCATATTAATTCCTCATTCAGTAGAGCAAATCGATGACTATGCATTCAGCGGATGTGCAAGTCTAACTTCAATTGACGTATCGGGTGCCTACAAGATTGGAAAAAATGCATTCGCAAACTGCGAGACATTAAAGACAGTTAAATTATCAGAATCATGCAGTGAGATCGGTCAGAGATCTTTCGTCGAGTGCATTGCACTCGAAGGCATCAGCTTACCTTCAGGTCTCGAAACCCTTGAAAGCGGACTCTTCTCAGGATGCACATCACTGCTTTCCATACGCATTCCGGATAATATCAAGCGAATAGAGAGTTCTGTTTTCTCGAAATGCACCGGCTTAACATCAGTGGAAATCCCAGACGGTGTGGAGCACATAGGCTACAGCGCATTCAGTGGTTGTACGTCACTTCAATCGATAAAACTTCCGGAAAGAATTGATAGAATTCAAATGTCGACTTTCTATGATTGCCGCTCATTGACTTCGATAAAGATACCTGACTCTGTCAAAGAAATTGAGGATAAAGCCTTTAACAAATGCAGTAATCTAAAATTGATGACTCTACCCACAAATCTGAAAAGTATTGGGTACGCTGCCTTTGCATATAATATCTCACTTGAAACCATAAACCTACCTGAGGGTCTTGAAAACATATATAGCTTTGCCTTTCAGGCATGTCGCTCCTTGAAATCAATAAAAATCCCTGAATCGGTAACTGAGTATGGAGAATATTTATTCAGGGATTGCTATTTTCTTGAGAATATCGAACTTCCTGAATCTATGACATATATGCCAGATGGAATATTCAGCGACTGCACAGGATTGTCATCTATTCGACTTCCAGAATCATTGGAGATTATCAAAGGAGAAGCATTCCATCGATGTTTACACCTTAGTTCGATCAGACTACCTGACGGATTAAAGCTCATCGAATGGGGGGCATTCAGCAGATGTGACGATTTAACTACAGTCTATCTTCCACCTTCTCTTGAAAAGATAGAGCAATCGGCATTTCTCGGTTGTGATAATCTTCTTAATGTCTTTTGTGCTGCCACCACTCCTCCGACTGTAGAGGAAGACTCATACAATCCTTTTGAACCCATTTTTCATGCCACTCTGTACGTAAAGGAAGAGGCATTGGCGGTGTACCGTCAAACTGACCCATGGAACCATTTTGAGAAGATTGAAACATTCGTTCCTTCAGTGTCAAAATTGGAGAGAATCATTCTCGATACGCAAACATGGCACGGGGAGGCGGGAGAGTCGTTACGAATCGTAGCATCAGTGATACCAGCAGAAGAAATGCCATCCTCATTGAGCTGGGCATCATCGGATGAAAATGTTGCTACGGTTGATGACAAGGGTAATGTTTTGGCGGTAGGTCCTGGCAAATGCCTCATTTCCGCTACGGATAAGGAGGCATACATGTCTGCTGTATGTTCACTTTACGTGGTTGCCGGTGACGGTCCGGTCTTCGTTTATGAGGGTATTCGCTATGCTGTGCTTGATGAAGATGAGGGTACATGCCGTGTGGCTGCCTATAATGACGATGCAAAGGGTGATATTGTGATTCCAGAGAAGGTCTTTTACGATGGGAAGGGCTATAGTGTAGTCAAAGTCGGAGATTTCGCATTCTATCTAAACAAAATGGTCACTTCGGTAAGTATATCCGAAGGAATCGAGGAACTGGGCACGAAGGCTTTCTATCTCTGTGACAATCTTTACCGTCTCAATATACCCGATGGTGTCAAGGAAATTCCTTGCGAATTATGTTCCGGATGCAGCTCTCTGTCATCAATAAAGATACCAGACAGTGTGAATACTATTGGAGAACAGGCATTCTTCTATTGCACTACACTTACTGAAGCTACACTCGGCAATGGACTTTTCTTTATCGGGGAGGGAGCTTTTACCGGATGCTCCGCTCTGACGGAAGTGGAGATTCCTGAAAGTGTGAATTTAATAGGATATGCCGCATTCCAATATTGTACTGGGTTGCTGAGTATACGGATACCCGATGGAGTAACGGAAATAGGAGAGTTTGCCTTTTATAGTTGTGGTAAGCCAGCTTTCATCTACATTCCTGCGTCGTTAGAGACGTTCGGCTTATATGCTTTCGACGGAACAGATACAGATCTGGTAGTGTATGATACGGAAGATCCTGTCGATGTGTCGCAGAGCGATTATAGATATGGAAGTCTGTTCCCATATTATGTCTATAATAATGCGATTCTTCGGATGCCGGAGGAGGGTTTGGCTAAGGCTGCTTTGGTTTGGCCATGGTGTGAATTTGTGCATACTGAGCCATACGATCCTGATGGAGTCGCTTCGGTCTTTGAATCCACTGATTCTAATGTAGAAGTCTACACCATTTCCGGTGTGAAGATTGGTTCGGGCACCGAGTCGCTTGCTCCGGGATATTATATTGTAAGGAGAGGGTCTGAGTCGCGTAAGATTCTTATAAAATAATTTGGATTCTTGGATTTTGGGGTTGATTGGGGATTGCGCCGCGAGCGGCTTGGCGGGGGATAGGGTTGTGCTCACTGCGTTCGCACCACAATCTTTTGCTGGCTTGGTTTTTGCGTGCTTTAAATATATCGCGCTGAGGCGCAGATTAGCTATTGACTATGATTTATAAATTATAACGGTCAATTATAAGCGATCAGTGCGGGATGCATTGAGGCGGTAATGTAAAGAGGCAGCTCCGGAGTTGGGGTCGCCTCTTTTTGTTTAGGCTTAATTTAATATGGTAGTGAATTTTAATACTCTTTTGTTTCCAAATATGGAACTTTTTTCTTAAATTTGCATTTTAAATATAAAGAGTATGGAGAAATCCCAGTTTCAAATGCTCTTCATGGAAGAGGCCAGAAGTTTTCTTAAATCTGTTCCGGATGGTGCTCGAAACAAAATATATTACAATATCAGGAAAGTGCAAGGAGGAGTAAAGGACAGTGAATTGTTCAAGAAGCTGGATTCTTCAGATATATGGGAATTCAGAACTTTATATCAAGGAATTGCATACCGGTTGTTTTGTTTTTGGGATAGAGATTCCAATGCGCTCGTGGTAGCAACACATGGTATAATAAAGAAAAGTCAGAAGACTCCGGGTAAGGAGATAGCTCGGGCCGAGGAAATCAGACGTAAATATTTCATGGCTAAAAATGTATAGAGATATGAGAGAATTAGAAGATATGAAATTATATACTATTGATGAGATGCTGGATGAGGATCTTGGTAAAGTGGGGACTCCAGAAAGGGATAAATTTGAAATGCAAGTCCAGGAGGATATCCGTGCATATCATATAGGAGAAGCGATCCGTAAGGCACGTAAAGACAAGAATCTAACGCAGGAGCAACTTGGGGATTTGATGGGAGTACAGAGGGCTCAGGTATCAAAAATTGAAAATGGTAAGAATTTGAATTTTTCTACCATTGCAAGGGCGTTTAAGGCCATGGGTATAAAAGCGAATCTTTCATTTAGCGGCGTATCCATGTCATTGTGGTGATATTTAATGAAGACATACACTCGGGAAGAAATGCTCGAGCTAAGTGTCTTCTTATCCAGAATGGTAAGAAGTTTGTCCGCAAGTAAAATATGACTATAAATTATTAGTTATAAATTAAAAGCGATCAATGCGGGATGCATTGAGGCGGAAAAGAAAGAGGCGGCTCCGGGGTTGGGGTCGCCTCTTTTGTGCTTGTTTGCTTATCTTCGCTTGTATAGAGATATCTTGCAGGGATGGGCATGGAGGAATTGTTGAGTTTGCTTTCTTGGATTTATAAAAAAGCCTTTACTACCTTCCCATTGAACGCCTTTATCTTAAGTTCTGTGCCGGTCGGCATATTGTCCGGTA
>CAMWQY010000017.1 GCA_947176355.1 uncultured Porphyromonadaceae bacterium | reverse complement strand
TATTGTATGGCATATCGGCAACTACGCCGACGGCAGTCATGGCGTAAGGTCTCCAGTCTGATGGAGGATAGACCTCTTTGCCAATGGCAGAGGAGCCTGGGAAAAGTGCTTTTGCTACACATTGGCTTATAATGTAGGTGCTTTCACTCATTTCCGGTTCTTGGAATGCATTGCCATTTACATCCTTTATTCCGAATGTAGAGAAGAAATCAGTATTGGGCATAAATTCTATGCAAGTCATGCTGAAGCCAATGTCTTCTATTCCCTTTTCCTTATATGTGGAATCGGCTACGATGCCACTTGATGATCTTCCATCCATTTCGAACGACTGATAGAATGAGTATGTGGCTTTTTCCACACCTTGTCGTTCTCTTATCATACGAAGAAGATTACCAAATAACTCTTTTGCGTCCATGCCTTTGGCCGATTTATCGTATTCCGGAGATTCGGACGATAGGTAGTCGAAGGTCAGCATCACGAGTCGGTCGTGATTATATCCGGCAGGAATCAGAGCCGTAGTAGTGTTGATGGCAACGGGTTCGATAATAATCCATCCGATAATGGTGACTATCACAATCTCGATGAAAAGCGCGATAGAGCGTGACTTTCTTCCGAATATTGATTTTATTATCTGTATCATGGCTTTGTTCATCGTTTTGTGTTGATAGATTCTGTTATTTGTGTATGAAGTGCTCGTCGTGCCGGAATCCATGCCGATATGAGGTTGAGTACTACACAGATACACAAGGCGAACGCAAAGAGGAGTGGTGCGAAAGCTGATTCTCCGGTGATGAACGATGCTTCATTGCCAAACCGGAAGCCTTGATCGTATGCCAATGGCGTGAGTTGAAGCAGGAAGTCTCCGGCGAAAAGAGAGATCAACCAAGCAGCGATCAATCCCACCACTCCACCGACGAGCGTGAGGACGAGATTTTCCGTCAATACCATCCCCATAAGTTTTCTACGGTTCGCCCCAAAGCAACGGCGCACTCCTAATTCAGATGCCATTCTGTCCATACGCGCTCCGATAAGGCCGCTGATGTTAAGGGCAGGTATGACGAGTACTACGAGAAGTGCGATGAGAAAGGGTTTCCACAATTGGAAAACGGTAGAGGCTTCTTTTATCTTAAACCTGTCTTCGTCGTTACCGTCCCATCCCCATTCGATGTTAGTATCGGTCAGGACGTGCTCAGCGTGTGTCATCACACCGGGGAGATAGAATATTTCCTGAGTGGTGTCCATTGCATTTATACGTCGGCATACGTCGCGCAACTCCTCGCGAAGAGCTTCTTCCTGTCCGTCCTTAACCTTGAATGTGGCTCTTAGTCTTCCTAAGTACTTGCGAAGACCATCTTGGTAGCCATGTGAACTTGATCGAAGAGAGTAAGGCATGAAAACCTCGCCGTATGAATCTACGTTGAGTGCGCTTCCCTCACGGAATACTCCTCGGATTCTATAGTTGACGTGGTCGATCGATATGTCTTTGCCGACTGCCTCTTCCGGAGAACCAAACAGCTTCATAGCTATACCTTCGCTTATGTCGGCAACCTCTATTGCGGAATCAAAGTCTTCCTGAGAGAATGGTTTTCCTTCCTTGAACTCATATTTGTAGAAATCAAAGAATGAGGGTTCGACATAGCGCACCTCGGCGTGGAACTCCGGTCCGTGTCCGTCAGTTTGCACCATGGGATAATCGGAGATCCAATTGATTGAGGCTGTCATCTTATCGGCAGATTTTATCTTATCGCGCAGAAACTCATCAATGAAGTTTCTGCCCAGCGAACCGCTTGACCTGTTGTTGCCGTTGGATACCACTATCATGGTTTTGACATACATAGTCGAACTGCGGTCGTATTCAGGGTAGACGGGACCGAGCTGGCTATAGAGCAGCATCCCGTAGATTATGGTGAAGGCTATTGTGAAGGCTACTCCCGCAATATATAATAGTGAGAATCCGGGAGTCTTTATCGCCTCTTTTATTGTCTTTTTAATTAAGTTCATAGTTCTTTTAATTCATAATTCATAATTCATAATGCATAATTGTTAATGCTGTAGGTATTTTCGTTGTCGTCTCTTGTATCTTTAGCGGAGAAATTAATTATGCATTATGCATTATTGAGATTAGCGGACTCGGAGGGAGGCGGAGTCTTTGAAGCGGGACATGTCGGAGAGTACTACGCGGTCGCCCGGGCGGATGCCGCTTTGGACTTCTACGAATTCATAGTTGGAGTTGCCGAGCTTCACTTCGTGCTTCTCAAGTTTCTTTCCGTCTTGGCTCAGGAAGAATAGGCTATAGGTGCCGGGTCCGGTGTAGAAGGAGCCGTTAGGAATGCGGACAGCATCGTCTACTACATCGCATGCTACAAAGATATCTGTCTTAAGTCCTGACCGGAGGCGTGGATGAGCATCGTCTTCAAGCCGTACGGTAAACTTGATGACTCCGTTTTGAGACTGAGGCGTCAGATTGGATACCACACCTTTCAATCGCTCTTTCCCGATTCTTACGATAGCTTGACTGCCAACTCCGATTTTATTGGCGTAGCTGTCCGATATCTCTCCATCTACACGGAAGTGCCCGAGGTCTGCGATGACTGCTATCTTTTGTCCTTCGCTCACTTTTTCTCCAATTTGGTCTTGGATGAAGGTGAGGGTGGCATCGCGGGGTGATGAGACACGAGCGTCGCTTAGAGTGCGGCTTTTCTCGTCAAGGTTGCGGCGGGCAATGTCGATGTCGAGGTGCTTCACGTTTTCAGATGCTTGTGCCACACGCTTTTCGTTGGCGAGCTGCTGTTTCATCTGCTCGAGTTCCAGACGCCCGGTGCTTACCGCGAGTTCTGCCTGACGCACGCGGTCGCCTGTGCCGCTGCCGATGCTGTCGAGATATCTCTCATTGCGGAGTTCAGCCTCAAGACGGCTAAGAGTCATTTCCTTTACCTTCACTTGCATTGTGAGGTCGGTGAGGCGGGTGTCGGAATTCACGCGTTGCTGGTCGAGTTCATGATTTTTCATCGCGATCTGGTCGCTAAGCTGATTCACTTCGTTTTCAGTGCTCTGGAGGTCAAGACGAAGAAGGGGAGTTCCTGCCTTAACTGAATCTCCGGCGCGGCAATAGACTTCAACTATTCGGCTATTGATGGGAGAGGTGATTATCTCCTCGAATGCTGCGGCTACTGTTCCGGTGCCTGTCACTGTCACATCAATTGTGCCGGTGTCGGCAGTGCCAATTGTAAGGTCGGATGATGCGACAGATGCACGCATCATAGATCCGAGGCCGATTGCTCCGGCTATCACTGCTAAGCCAATGACACCGAATTTTATTATTTTGTTGCGCTTAGTCTTGCGGCGCTCTGAGTTGGGGATTTCTCTATCCATATTGTTATTGTTTGTCTTTTTATGTTTTTAGGGTCTTTAGAGTCCTTAAGGTCTTTAAGGTCCTTAATGTCATTAGGGTCTTTAAGGTCATTAAAGTCTTTAAAGTCCTTAAGGGTCTTTGCTGATTTCCTTGCAATATGCGTGCCAAAAATGCAAATACTTAATACTCAATACTTAATATTTTTGATAGGTGTACGAAATCGGACGATTTTGTCCGATTTTGTATGATATCTCACACAAATTGCACACAGAGGGCACACGGAGTTATTATTTGTTTGCCCTCTGTGTGAGGCGATTGATTTTTCTATGAGATTTTATTAAATACATTTGGTTTTAAGTTATAAATTTAGTAATTTTGTAAACTCCAAGAAGTTGAGCATTGCATGGTAACCTCAATATTCATCTAACCTAATTATATTCAGGAAATATGACCATTGAAGAACTCAATCAATTGTCAGAAAAAATCATAAAGTCTGCAATTGTCGTACATAAGAATTTGGGTCCGGGTTTACTCGAACAAGTTTATAAAGTTGCTCTTGCGTATGAGCTAAGACAGCTCGGTTTAAACGTTGAATGCGAAGTCCCAATTCCTTGTGTCTACAATGGAATAAAAATCGATTTGGCTTATAGAGCTGATATAATTGTGGAAGATCAAATCATTTTAGAATTAAAATCCACAGAAAAGGATAATCCGGTATTTTATAAGCAGCTTAATACTTATTTAAGACTGACAAATAAAAGATTAGGATTTCTCATAAACTTTAATAATAATAGATTGATAGATGGCCTGAAACGAATTATTAACGGCTACTAAGTCTCTCAGTGATCTTATAGGACGAGCGAAGCAAGTCCCTCTACATATAAAAAGAGTCATTTATGTCTAAGTTAAAAATATCCAAGATGGTTTGATCTTGCTTAAAGGACTGATAATTTTACTCTGTGTGCCCTCTGTGTGAGATCTTTTATAGTCTAACAATAAAAAATTAATATCAGAAATGAAACTCAAAAAAATGATTTTTGCGGCAGTGGCTTTGTGCCTGGCGTCTGTATCCGCCAATGCTGTCGATTATAGTAAGTACTATCAGGGCCTTCCGGTGAAGATCAATCAGGTGAAGGATTTCTCGGTGCCTGACTACAGCGTGAAAATAACCGAATTCGGAGGTGTAGACGATGGGGTAACACTCAACACAAAGGCGTTCGAGAATGCCATCGCACACCTCTCATCAAAAGGGGGTGGTCATCTTATAGTGCCCGAGGGAATCTGGTATACCGGACCTATCGTGTTTGACCATAATATCGACCTGCACCTTGACCGTGGTGCTCTTATTATTTTTAGTGATAACCTCGCGGATTACCCGGTTATAAAATCTGACTGGGAGGGTCTATCTACATATCGCGCCATGTCTCCGCTTATGGCTCGCGGAAAGAAGAACATCTCTATCACCGGAGAAGGCACCATAAACGGTAATGGTCAGGCTTGGCGTCCGGTAAAGAAGATGAAGATGACTGATAATCAGTGGAAGAATCTTATAAAGAAAGGTGTCGTTAACGAGAAGGGAGATGTTTGGTTTCCCAATGAGAATGTTCTCAAAGTGTATGGAAGCAAGGAGATTCAGGAGAAAGTACACAGTGGCGATCCGGAGGCTTTGGAGGTCGCCCACGATTTCCTTCGTCCTGTGCTTGTGTCGTTTATCGGTTGCACCAACGTACTACTTCAGGGTGTGACTTTCGAAAATTCACCGGCATGGAATGTGCATCCGTTGCTGTGTGAGAATCTTATCGTCGAAAATGTAAATATCCGTAATCCCTGGTATGCACAGAATGGTGATGGAATTGATATTGAGTCATGCACCAATGTGCTTCTTGTCAACAGCAGTTTTGACGTCGGCGATGATGCAATTTGTATGAAGAGCGGCAAGGATAAGGATGGTCGTGATCGTGGAGTGCCATCTTCCAATGTCCTGATCGATGGATGTACTGTATATCACGGACATGGTGGCTTTGTGATTGGCAGTGAGATGTCAGGAGGTTGCAAAGATGTAGTTGCAAAGAATTGTGTATTCATCGGAACGGACGTTGGTCTCCGCTTCAAGTCTACGCGCGGACGCGGCGGTGTAGTTGAGAATATCTATGTCGACAATATCAAGATGACGGATATCCCCGGAGAGGCTTTGATTTTCGATATGTATTATGGTATCAAACCCGGAGCTCCTGTGCCTCCTGTCACTGAAGAGACCCCGTCTTTCCGAAATATCTTTATCAAGGACGTGACATGTCGCTCGGCAGGACGCGCAGCCCTGTTCAATGGTCTTCCCGAGATGCCGATGAAGAATGTTGTGCTTGAAGACTGTCGCTTCCGCGCTAATCAGGGATTCACTCTCAATCATATTGATGGCCTGACAATGAAGAACGTCACTGTCGACGTCCCCGGCGAGAAGATCATCTATGGCGATGGAGTGAAGGATGTAGTGATTAATTGAGAAATGTTCTTTAATTGAGAAATGAGAATAAGATACGACATCATAAAGCGCCTCTCCGAGGCTATTGATATGTAAGAAATTACCCCAGGCTGAAGCCTGGGGTTTTATCATAATCATCAGCTCTCCGAGCTGATTCTAAATTCTCAATTCTCAATTCATGATTCTCGATTCTCAATTCTCAATTCATGATTCTCGATTCTCAATTCTCAATTCTCAATTATACCGAGTATTTGATTGGCTGCATCTTTGGTGTTGACTTTCGGGATTATTTGCTCTACGGTTCCGTCCGGAGAGAGTAGGAATGTGGTGCGGACGATTCCCATGTATACGCGTCCTGCCATTTTCTTCTTCTGCCATACACCGGCAAGCTGACATAGTGTTGTGTCGGTGTCTGCCACAAGCGGGAACTTCAGTCCAAATTTGTCAATGAATTTCTGATGGCTTGCAGCGGAGTCTTTGCTGACACCGATCACTTGATAACCTTTGGCTGCCAGTTCGTCAAGCCCGTCGTTGAGGCTGCATGCCTCGGCTGAGCAACCGGGTGTATTGTCTTTCGGGTAGAAATACAATACGAATTTCTTTCCGGGATAATCACTAAGCTTTACTTCTTTCCCTTGAGCGTCTACTCCAAGCACGTCAGGGAATTTATCTCCTATTTCCATAATTGATTAATGTTTGGGTGTTATGGTGTTTATTCATGATTTATCATGATATATCACGTTACATCATGATGTCTCATGACTGATGGACTTCACTAATTATAACAATCTCAATGTCTGATTTGTCAGCAATGGGTAGAGATTCTTTCCAGTCAATGATTTTCTTGTAAAGGATGTTGCAAATGTCTTTTCCCCCAACAATTATATCCACGCCTCGCCATGTTGAAAGCAACGATAGCATTTCATTGCTGACTGCGCTTTCATCCTCAAGATTTACACGATGGAAACGTATGCCATGGTCATGTGCCAATTGTTTGCCAACGACTTCATCGGAGTCAAAAATCGCTACACGGCATCCTGATTTGCGGTATTCAAGAGCTTTCTCACGGGCAATCCCATGGCACCCTCCTGCCATTAATATGCGTCTGGCTTTCGGTTTTATTCCGGGGATTGCTTTTTTTATTGCAAGTCTGCCTGATCGGAGTTCCTCCATCCGTCTTTCAAGATAATTGTCAGCCATAAGTGAGTTTTAGGTTGTCAGTTTTAAGTTGTCAGATTCAGGTGCTTCACGGTTTCATGTAACTAAAGGTGTTGAAGATGTAAGTAAGCCTAAGAGCTTATTAAACCATGCTGACAGTGGTGATGGGGCACTTAAGAGTCCACCGTTGTATTGCAGGTTAAGCATTGAGAATCTAACTCGATACTTTGGTTCATATTTCTTATTGTATAGTGCAAGGCTCTTGCCGGAAATATTCTCTTCGGCTTTGACTTCTATAGGAATGATATAAGAATCCCATTGCAAAACGAATTCCACTTCCGCTCTCCCGTCAGATGTCCAATAATATGTTTGCTCTGTATCCAATAATGGCTTCATACATTCCAAAACAGTGTTTTCTGCTAATGCTCCTTTGAATTCGGTATAATTAGCTATCGGACTCATGATTATCGTAGCAGGAAGATTTGCTAATCTTCTTACTAATCCACAATCACAAGCATATACCTTAAACGCACCAGATTCTTGATAGGCGGATAAAGGAAAACCAGGCTTGCTGATATCATACACGCGATAGATCATGCCGGCATCTTCAAGCCACATCAATGCATCTTCATAATCTTTAGAACGAGCCCCGGTCTTTATTACTTTGTATATGAATTTTCGGTTTTCTTTTGCAAGTTGAGCCGGAAGGGAGTGCCAAATAGATCTGATTCTCGGTATTTCTTGAGGACTGGCATATTTAGCGAAGTCAAGTTCGTAAAGATCCAGAATGTCTTGAAGGACAGAATCTATTTCTTGTGTCCCTTTATTCTCAAGAAGTGCTACGATAGCTTCGGGCATTCCACCACATACTTGGTATCTCCTGTATTCTGTAGCCAGTTTATTGAGAATTATTTCCGGAAGATGATTTATTTCTGTTAATGATTCTATGTAATCAAAAGTCTTTTCGTCGCTGCTTTTGAGAAACTCACGGAATGTTACAGGATACATTCTCATGATATTAACTTTTCCAACCGGAACTTTCATATTTTTTTTCTTCACAGCCACACCGAGTAGGGATCCTGCAGCTATGATATGGAATTGCGGAGCATCCTCATAGAAATATTTAAGGCTGTTGAGAGCTGCTTCGCATTCTTGAATCTCATCAAAAATGATTAAGGTTTTTCCAGCTTCGATTGGAACTTCGCTATAAATCGCAAGCTCCTTAAGTATTCGGGAAGGCTCCTTGCTGATTTTGAATATAGATTTCAGTTCCGGCTGCCGGTCAAAATCGAATTTTACTGTGTAATCGAAACATTTATGACCGAATTCCTCCATAGCCCATGTCTTGCCAATCTGGCGCGCACCTTTAAGGAGAATTGGTTTACGTCCCTCTCGGTCTTTCCATTCGATAAATCTATTGATTATTTCTCTCTCAATTTTCATATCTTTACACTGGAAAGTGCGGTTTTGTGTTGGTTCTTGCATTTTTCCGCACTTATCAGTGCAAAATTACGAAAAAAACAGATAACTTCAAAGTAATTTGACCTATTTTCTCACGTAGTTTCACGGCTCTTTCATATAGAATTCTATTCTGTTGTAGTCAGCGGTGTAGTCGGATGGTGATTTAAATGATAGAGCCGTGACTTAGTTTGTAGCCTTAAGATATCAAGGTATATAGCCATAATGCAATTATGAATTATGAATTATGAATTATTGTTGCGGTAGTGGGGATGGTGGGTGAGGAGTTCCTTGCGGAGGCGTGAGCGGTCGAGGTGGACGTAGATTTCTGTGGTTTCAAGAGATTCGTGTCCTAAAAGTTCCTGTATTACTCGTAGGGACGCTCCCCCTTCGAGGAGATGGGTGGCGAAGGAATGGCGGAGTGTATGAGGTGAGACTGTCTTCAGTATTCCGGCAGCTTCTGCCAGGTCGCGTATGATGTAGAAGACCATTACCCTCGACATTTTTCCGCCTCTGCGATTTAGGAAAATAATGTCTTGAGAGTCTCTTTTTATATTAAGTCGGGATCTTTGCGGGAGATACTCCTTTATAAGATCAATTGCAACCGGAGACACCGGCACTATCCTCTGTTTGCTTCCCTTGCCTTCCACTATCAGACATCCATCGTCAAAACTCAGTCTCGACAGCCTGGCATCTGTCAATTCCGACACGCGAAGACCGCTCCCATATAGAGTCTCTATAATAGCATGATTGCGTAGAGATTCCTCTTTATCTTCCGGTATCTGCTCGATCATCATGTCAATTTCCTCTGTGCTCAGCACTTCCGGCAGATGCCTGCCGAGTCTCGGGGATTCAAGAAGGTCGGTAGGATTGTTGTCTATATGTCCTGAAAGTTTCAGAAATTTATAGTAGCTTTTGATGCCTGAGAGGATACGTGCCTGGCTGCGCGGTCCAATTCCCAAATCGCGAAGTGTGGATAGAAAGCCATGTAGGTCCTTTTCCGTTGCCTCCGTAGGATTAAGACCTTCAGCTTCGAGATACTCAAGCAGATGACATACATCTGACACATAAGCCTCGCAAGTATTTCCTGACATACCCCGCTCCAATGCTAAATATGCCTCAAAATCCTCCACATTCATACGCTATAGTTTATAAAGTCCATCCCGATGCGTCTTATGGCAATAGAGAATTCCTTGCTGCAGATCATCAACGTAGCTCCTTTCAAATTCTCCAATTCTTTCCCAAACACAATCATACAGCATTCAGCGATATCATCCATCTTCTCCCACATTTTCTTGTAATCGTTCTTGCCATCGCAAATAATGAAATCTATATTTTTCGGACATTCCCTTTGCGTGGCAATGTAGTGCTTGGGAAAAGACATTTTTAGAGCTGAAAAAAGACGTTTGTCTCCATTGGGATACCAGATGCGTTGCGGTCGGATAAGATTGATGAGCCTGATGGTCATTTTTGCATTGCGAAGGGCTTTCCTCTCCTCGTGATATTCGAAATCGAGATATGCATCAGAGTAGAATCCATATTTCTTGTCGGGACGGACACATTCCTTCACGATCCGGAAAGCCAAAGGAGAATGGACGCCATACCCACGGGTATGGCGCCATCTTCTAATATAATTCATAATTCTTAATGCATAATTCATAATTCACAATGCATAATCCAATTTGTTTAATTCATAATTAATTATTCAAGGGAAGCATATTGCGGCTGAAATTATGCATTAAGCATTATGAATTACGAATTAATTTAACTATCCATTTGGCTATGGCTCCTAATGCAAGGAGGTAGATGAGAATCACGGATGCCATGGCAATATTATTTGCCTTATTGACAGTCTCGGGCTCGAAAGACATGACTATTTCGGAGTCTCCTGCCGGCAACCGAAGTGCACGGAGCACATAGTCAGCCTGCCCGATTGGAGTTTCCTTGCCGTTTACAGTTGCCTTCCAGCCCCATGGGAAATATACCTCTGAGAATAGCGCAATGCCTCCTTTCGAAGAGTGAGCTTTATATGTCAATTTGTTTGGCGCGTAAGAAGTCTCATAAATGGTATCGCCCGGTTGGATTGGCAGGGGAGTCCCTAATACATTTGCAAATTTCTTGTCGGCAACTGCCGTATTGCGATTTTCAAAATCTGAAAGAGCCTCCATTTCTTCTTTGGAAGTGCCGACGTATGTCAGCGTGTCTACCAACCAAGCATTGCCGAAAGCATCCGGATTTACGGTGTAACCGCCATCTGTAAGGAAGTATTTTGCATTGAGCATGTTCAATACAAAAGGATTCCCCTTTGATATCTGATGCTCGATAAGGTCATTGTAGCGCGTCAATTTAGCAGCATGATATCCTCCGATGGTCTTGTGGAAATAGCTGCTGCGAGCCGAAGAGAATCCCGGTATGTCCATCACTCGGTAATTACTCTTGTCCTGAAGGATAGCAAGGTCGGCATCGGTAGGCACGAATGCGGCTTCGTCGCTCTCTGCAGTAATAAAGTTGTCAGAATCCACATACCTTTTGTCGACAGTATATAGGTCGACAAGTACGACGGCTGCAAGGCAACAAGCTAAAACAGAAGCATTCTTTATGATTTTTTTCTCCCATAGCAGGAGCAATGCGCATCCAAGGACTATGAAAATTAGAGAACGCAAGGCATCCGTAGAAACAAGCGATAGGCGTCCATCTCCTATCCCATGCATCACATTGGAGTAAGCAGGATTAGAGAAGACTCCCGCCTCATTCAGATAGTTCAGTTCGGAAGCTGAATATGGCTCTCCAAATACGGATGGCGCAATCCAACCGACGAGGCATATTGCAGCCCCACCTCCCATCACGCAAATTACGGTCCATTTGTTTTGCTTGAAAAAGTCTTCTGTCTGTATGATTTGTTTTACGCAGAGTGCCGCAAGGAGAGGGATGCAGAATTCGGCTACAACTAATATGGAACTTACCGTCCGGAATTTATTGTATCCCGGGAAATGGTCGATCATAAAGTCGGTCAGTGCATTGAAGTTGTGCCCCCAACTAAGCATGATGGTAAAGAATGTAGCAGCAAAGAGTGCCCATTTCATTGGAGTCTCCCATTTGCCGTCGATCACAAACATTCCCAATATTGCGAGAAGAAGTACGAACGCACCTACGTATACCGGTCCGTTAGTCATTGGCTGGTCTCCGAAATACTGAGTGAATTGGCTGGCAAATTGCATTTCTTCAGGCGAGAGATATCTGTCGGCTCCCATATCGGTTTCCGCCACGGAAAGCATCCTGTTTTGTCCGGCTGTCGGTTTCAGTGAAGCACCACCCTTGACATTTGGTATCAAAAGACTCCATGTCTCGTCGATGCCATAGCTCCAAGCCGTGATGGCATCCTTGTCCATGCCTACTGCTGCCGGTGCATTCGGGTCAGTTATGTCTGTGGCTCTTCCGCGTACAGTCTCTTTGCTGTATTCAAGAGAGTTGTAGAGACTTGGGGAGTTGGCGGCAACTCCAATAAGTCCGCATGCTATTGCGATGCAAGTGGATATGCACCATTTCCCCACCGTCTTTTCCTTGATTGCTATCCAGAGATAAGCCAAAGCAATGCATAGCATTACGATGAGGAAGTAATAGGTCATCTGAGGGTGATTGCTCATCAACTGCATTGCGGAGAAAAGCGCTGTCAGTGCCCCACCGGCAAGCCATTTCTTCCGATAGATTAGTATTAATCCGCCTATAGTAGGGGGGATATAGCAAAGAGTGAGGAATTTCCATATGTGCCCGGCTCCTATTATTATTATAAAATAGGAAGAGAATCCCCAAGCTAAAGATGCGAATAGCGCTACGCTCCAGCGCATCTTCATGCAAAGGCACATGATAAAGAAGCCAAGCATCATCCCGAAGAGAAGATTGGCAGGGGATGGGAGTCCGAGCATATACACACTCTGTATCCAGCTCAGCAAGTCGTTTGCGGGATATGAAGGTGAAATCTGGAATGTCGGCATTCCTCCGAATAGTGAATTGGTCCAGCGTGTGCTTTCTCCGGTCTCAGCCTTGAACACTTGCTGCTCGTGGCCATTGGCGAGACCTTGCTGGATATCGTGCTGCTGAAGCACCCTTCCCTCCATGGCATCGGGGAAGAAAAACATAAAGGCGACCACTGCTAAGAGCAGAGCCGCCACTATGGTGAATATGAGATTTTTTTTATTTTGCATTTTCGTCTGTTTCAAGTTTTATCTGACGTTTCATAGACTGCTCAAGGGAAATGAGGGTCTCGGTCTCAGTTACCCCCTTGATGTGCTGGATGCGGTCGTTGAGAAGCTCCATAAGATGCTGGTTGTCGCGTGCAAACACTTTCATGAGCATTGAGTACGGACCGGTGGTGAAGTGACATTCCACAACTTCCGGGATACTTTCGAGATCGGCTACCACACCACGGTACATCGAGCCTTTTTCAAGTTTCACGCCTACGTATGTGCAAGTGTTATATCCGAGTTTCTTGGGGTCAACGTCATAGCCGGAGCCTGTGATGACGCCCATTTCGATAAGACGCTGGATGCGCTGGTGAATAGCTGCGCGAGATACTCCGCATACGATTGCCACGTCCTTAGAAGGAGTGCGGGCATTATTCATGATAATGTTTAGGATCTTTCTGTCAAGGTTGTCGACTTTTTCCATGATTAAATTTTGTCTGTTTTTAGGTTTTGTTAATGTTCGGAGAGTCTCGCATTCGTATCTTTGACAAGTGGTCCGGATATGTCCTGCGACTTTTTAGAATCATTTCTTTGTGCAAAGTTAAAACAAAAAATGCAAATAAACAATACTTGATGGAAAATTTAATAGCAAAAAGTTAAAATTTCATGGTTCTGTTACAATCTTTGACTGTATCGGATGACTAAGAGGAAGTATGCCATAATTTTGAAATATGGGGAATTTTGTATAATTTTGCGATATGAAAAATGAAAAGTTTTCGATTAGGAAGAGGGTAAGGTCATTTGGATATGCTTTCCAGGGAATCGTAACCCTGCTTCGCGATGAGCACAACTCTCGCATTCATATAGTGGCAATGGCGTGTGTCGTCGTCTTAGGGTTTGCATTAGGGATATCTCCTGAGCAATGGTGTGTCGTGGCATTATGCTGTGGAGGTGTCCTTATGGCAGAGGCGATGAATTCGGCTATAGAGGCTTTAGTTGACCTTGTCAGTCCTGAATTCCATCCCCTCGTGAAGAAGGCTAAAGACGTGGCGGCTGCCGGTGTGCTTATGATGGCAATGGCGGCTGCCGCTGCAGGTCTCATTATCTTTTTACCCAAAATATTTGCATTCTTCTAAAAATATCATTTATCACTCATATAAATCATTAAGGAAAAATGATAGCTATAATCAACGGGCCGAATTTGAATATGTTAGGCAGAAGGGATCCGAAAGTGTATGGGCCTACTTCTTTCGAGGATTTCCTTCCGGTGGCTGCAGATCTTGTGGCGCGACTTTCCAAAGGTGAGGAAGGATTGGAGTATTTTCAGTCTAATTCTGAAGGTGAACTTGTCAGCAAGTTGCAGCAACTGGCTTTTGATCCTCATTGTCGTGGGATTGTGATGAATCCCGGAGCTTACGCTCATTATTCATACGCAATCCATGATGCAGTGGAGATGTCGCCGGTCCCGGTAATAATTGTTCACATTTCTAATATTCACTCGCGCGAGGAATTCCGTCATACTGATGTGGTGGCATCTGCAGCCAAGGGCTCGATCTGCGGACTTGGACTTGACGGTTATCTTCTTGCCATTCGCTCGATTCTCTCACAATCATGACCTACGAGATAGAATCTGATCTTGACGCATACGTTGACGCCCATATTTCGCCGGAGCCGGAGCATTTGAAGCGTCTGACACGCGAGTCTTATCTTCGCCTTATAAATGGGCGAATGTGTTCCGGACATCTTCAGGGGAGACTTCTGAAGATGCTCACTCAGTTGTGCGCGCCAAGGCTTGTAGTGGAATTGGGCACTTTCTCGGGTTATTCAGCTCTCTGCATCGCAGAGGGATTGCCGGAAGGCTCAAGGCTTGTCACTGTAGAGGCTGATGATGAATTGGAAGATTTTATAAGATGTCAGCTTGACGCTTCCGAATATGGGGAAAAGGTGGAGTTGAGGATCGGGTTGGCTTTGGAAGTATGCAAGGAGTTTGCTGATGAGAGTGTGGATATGATCTTTATCGACGCAAACAAACGTGAGTATCCGGATTATTTGTCAGAAGCCGTGCGCATGCTACGTCCCGGAGGTTTGATAGTGGCAGACAACACCTTGTGGTCAGGCCATGTGTGCGATCCCACATACGCCAATGATCCTCAGACGATAGGGGTAAGGGCATTTAATGATATGGCTTGCACATTGGATGGATTTGAGACGATTATTTTGCCTTTTCGCGATGGAATAAGTTTGCTGCGGAAAAAGAAACTTTATTAGGGTATGTGGCGTTATTTAGTTACAAACTAAAATGAAATAACTATGGAATCGAAAAGACAAGCAAAAATTGCAAGACTTATACAAAAAGAACTTAGCGAGATATTTCGTCGGCAAACGGCAGCTATGGGTAATGTGCTTGTGTCTGTAAGCACAGTGCGTGTCTCTCCTGACCTTGCAATCGCAAAGGCATATCTCAGCATTTTCCCACCGGAAAAGTCAAACGAAATTCTCGAGAACATAAAGAAGCAGTCGAAGACCGTAAGGTATGAGCTTGCTCAGGCTGTGAAGCAAGTGCTCCGCAAGTGTCCTGACCTTGCTTTTTATTTTGATGACTCTCTTGACTATGCGGAGAACATCGACCGCCTGCTCGCCTCAGATCCTATTAAAGGAACTGCCGACGACTATGTTGACCCCGACGATTTAAAATAGTTGATAGTTAATAGCTAATAGTTAATAGTTAATCGTTGAAATCAATTCCTTTTATTATAGCCTTGCGATATCTTTTTGGAAAGAAATCGCACAGTGCAGTAAATGCAATCGCAATTGTGTCGGTGGCAGGGGTCGCTGTGGCCACTGCCGCCGTCGTTTGTGTCCTGTCGGTTTTCAATGGTTTTCAGTCAGTCCTTACAGGGCGGATGGACACGCTGTCGCCCGACCTTATGGTGACGCCCAAAGAAGGGAAGACAATAGCTAATGGAGACTCCTTAGCCTTTGAGATAGGAAAGATAAAGGGAGTGAAAATAGCCACTCCGACGCTTACTGACAATGCTCTTGGCTTTTACAATGGCCGTGAAACTCCGGTCACGCTTAAGGGTGTAGTGCCTGCTGAATATGCTAAGGTGACGTCGATAGATTCTCTTCGGGTCGCCGGAGGAGTAGCCTTGAAAGATGCTGCCTCTGCCAATCCGGCTTTAATGTCAATAGGGCTTGCCTACAAACTTTCGATGTTTGACTATGACCAACCTTTGACAGTTTTTGCCCCGAAGAGGACAGGGAGATTTAATCCTGCAAATCCGGCGGCAGCCTTTGTCATGGATTCTCTGTATGTGGCAGACATATTCCAATCGTTACAAGATAATTATGATGAAAATACTGTATTTACTGATATTTCGCTTGTAAGGGATCTTCTGCTTTATGATAGAGAAGCGACTGCCATTGAGATAAAAGTAGGCAATCCAAAAGAGATTGACAAGTTGATGGATGATGTGGCTGCTCATATAGGACCTGATTATGTGGTGAAAAACCGTCTGATGCTTCAGGAGGTGAATTTCCGTATGGTTCAGATAGAGAAGTGGATGACCTTCCTTCTGCTTTTCTTCATTCTCATCATTGCATCCTTTAATATTGTCACCACTCTTTCGATGCTCGTGCTTGAGAAGGAAGATTCGATGCGTACAATGGCGGCAATTGGAATGAACAGGACTTCGATTTCAGGAGTGTTCAGATGGGAAAGTGTTCTTGTCTCTTTGATAGGGGGTGTGATTGGGCTTGCATTGGGCTCCATTCTTTCGTTGCTGCAGGAAAAGTTTGGATTTATTACTATCGCACAAGGGGGAGATATGGCGCCGATGCCATACCCGGTCAGACTTGAGTTGATGGATTTGCTGATTACGGCACTGCCAATAGCTTTGATTACGATTGTATGTGCTTGGGTGGCGGGTTCCTTCGCCAAGTCAAGGATGATATAATGTTAAATTATCAAGTTAAAAATCATTAAGAATGCTTTTTTTTAGTCCTTTTTCTCCCAAAGGTATTGCTGAATTCCTAAAATTTGTTTAACTTTGTCGCAAATTTGCGGCGGGTGTTGTTATCCATATATCCGAGATTAGCAAAAACGTAAGAAAAACACTTATAATATAACTAAAACCCAATAATATTACTTGACAATATGGCAGAGTTAGATTTGTCCCGCTATGGGATCAAGGGGGTTAAGAAAATTATCCACAACCCCAGCTACGATCAGCTTTTCATTGAAGAGACTAAACCAGGTCTCGAAGGCTATGAAAAAGGTATCCCTACCAGCCTTGGCGCTATCGACGTTATGACTGGCGTCTACACCGGTCGCAGTCCTAAAGACAAATATCTCGTGAAGGATGCCACTACAGAAAACACTGTAT
>CAMWQY010000016.1 GCA_947176355.1 uncultured Porphyromonadaceae bacterium | reverse complement strand
AGAATGGAGGTAAATGGAAGAAGGCACCAAAGTCACTCCGCGTAGGGCTTGTGACGCCCAAAGGAATAGAATATACTCCGTGGACTAAAGGAGACTCGGTGGTTTTTAAGAAAATGTAAGACATTATTTGAATGACGGGTGTCGAGCACTCTTGGAGGGATGGGAAAAAATCGCTATATTTGCGAGAAATTTGAAGATTATGGAAGAACAGAGATATCCTGTGGGAATGCAGACCTTCTCAAATATAATCGAGGAAGGATATACGTATGTAGATAAGACTTACTATATAAAGCCTCTGCTGAGACAGAGCAAATTCATTTTTCTGAGCCGACCCCGTCGGTTTGGGAAGAGTCTGTTGCTCTCTACCCTTAAGGCATATTTCGAAGGCAGGAGGGATCTTTTCAAGGGATTGGCGGCCGATGGCATGGACCTCGACTGGACTCCTTCGCCGGTGCTCCGTTTCGACCTTAATGCCGAGAACTATTCCGATGAAGAGGGACTCAGCAAGATCCTCAACCGCCTCCTCGGAGAATATGAGGAGGAATACGGGATAACAAGTGTAGCCGACACCTTGGCCGGGAGGTTCTCACAGCTGATAAGGAGAGTGTCGGAAGTAAAAGGACGCAAGGTGGTGATCCTCATAGACGAATACGACAAGCCGTTGCTCGACATCGAGGATAACAAGGAACTGTTTGAGAAGAACCAGCGGACGCTTAAAAGCTTTTTCGGCAATCTGAAAAGTATGGACGAATACATACGGTTTGCTTTTATTACTGGAGTGAGCCGTTTCAGCAAGGTAAGTATCTTCAGCGACCTGAACAATCTTGATGATATCTCAATGGAGAATGCCTTCGCTGACATCTGCGGATGGTCGGAAGATGAACTGCTCCGTCACTTCCGACCAGGCATAGAGAGTCTGGCTGAGGAAAGAGAAGAGGATTTCGATGAAACCCTCCGTGCCATGAGAGACTACTATGACGGATACATGTTCGCTTTGAAGGGAAATCGACTGTATAACCCCTTCAGTGTATTGAAGGCTTTGAAGAAGAAAGAAATCGATCCGTATTGGTTTGACTCCGGCACTCCGATCTTTCTTGCACGCCGCGTCAAGGCGCAGGGAATATTTCCCCCGGATCTCAACGGCCAGATGTGCACCAAGAAGGAGCTGACAGCTGTTGGGATGGATGACAGCAATCCATTTCCACTGATGTTCCAGACCGGCTATCTGACCATCGACTTCTACGACAAGGATATGCAGCTCTATGCCCTGCGTTTTCCCAACCGTGAGGTAGAGATAGGATTCTATGAAGACCTAATGCGTGTCTACTTACCGGACTCGCAGCTTCCTGACAGTCCGTTTAGGTACGCACACTTCAAGCAGGATCTTTTCGGCGGCCGTCCATATGATTTCATGGACAGGCTCGCCTCTCTTCTTAAGGGTCTCCCCGGAGAAGACCATAAAGAATCATCCTACCGTGCCATTACATACCTGCTTGCGGTCCTGAGCGGTTCATACACCATTGCGGAGCACCACGGATATAAGGGACGAAGCGACATCGAGGTGACCGCCGGACGCTTCATCTACGTATTTGAATTCAAGTATAACAAGAGCGTGGAGGAAGCCATGGAGCAGATTCACGACCGTGACTATGCCGGACGGTATGCGATGGATAGAAGGAAGGTCTTCCTCATAGGGGCTAATTTCGACGAGGCAAAGGACAATAGGGGTCTGAAATACAAAATAGAGGAGTTGTAGTAAGTAAGAACATCAATAAAGCGGGCTATAATTGGTTTTATCCAATTATAGCCCGCTTTATTGATGGGTTTTTATTTACGGATGAGGAATTTCTTGCCGTTGGATATGTGGACGCCGGAAATCCCTTCTGTCGAGGGGAGTCTCATTCCCTGAAGATTGTAGATGCCGTTGCTACTGGCGGAGTCGCTCCAGACTGATTTTACTCCGGAGTTATTGTTGGCCTCAAGAATCCAAGCCTTGAGTTCGCTGACCTTGATGGTGGAATCGGCATAGGCTTCGATACCATTGGCATCAGCTTCTGTCGGGAAGACGCGGATGGAGGTGGCCCAGCGGTCGTTAATGAAGATGTCGAGGATGGAATGGTCGATGAAGACGTTGATCTTCAAAGTCTCTCCGTTGGCGGGCTTTACGGGCAGCGGGCAACGATAGATTCCATCGTAGACACCATTATCGTTCTTGATACGATCCAAGCCACTGAAATCAGCTATGATTTCCCCTGAAGAGGGATTGTAGTAAATCTTGCCTTCTCCTGTAGAAGACTTGAAGACGTTGAATCCGAATGGGGATGCGCCAACCTCAAATGTACCGCAGATCTCGACCGAGCGCCCCGACACTGGGGAGAGTTCAACTATACCGGAAAGATCAAATGATTCTTTGGCAAACATCGTTTTGCTTCGTAATCCCTTGAGGCCTTCAAAGGGTTTCTGGATAAGACTTCCGTCTACGGCAAGACTCCATTCCCTCGGCAGGGAGTAGCAGTGTGCCCATCCCAGTTTCCAGTTTTCGGATGAAGGGAGTTTGTCGGGTACTATTCCAAGGGCGATGGTCTTTCCTTCATGTGTATATATAGTGGGAGAGAGGAGCCCAAATCCTTCACGCGAGTTCATCTCAAGAAGACGCGGTGCGGAAGAGTCTGCATCCGGGATGAACTTTCCGTCGGCTCCGATGCTGCCGGTCCAATAAAGTGTGCGTACTCCCTGCGACGTGCCGAGAGGAGTGGTGGTGAAAAGCCAGCGTCCGTCAGGCATCTTTGTCACATTGGGCATCTCCCAGAAAGTGCCGTCTGTGGCTTTGTTGATGCCGGTGAAAAACAGGTCTCCGTTGTTGCTCCATGTCTTGGTCGAGGGTTCGTAGCGGTGGAGCGTAATGGTGCCTACTCCATCCTTCGATGATCCTACTATGATGTAGGCGTTGTCTCCGTTGCGGAAGAAATAGGGATCACGGAAATCATCGGAGAGTCCTGCTGGGCATCCGTTGATGATCGGATTTGCGGCACTTTTCACCCAATTGTCGAGAGCGTCGGTCTCTGGTGAAGCCTGGGCTATCATCGCCTTGACATAGTCTACCGCAGTGTAGATAGCGTTCGGTTTGCCACCAGTGATCTCGTCGTCGGTGAATATGCATCCGCTCCAGCATCCTTTAATGTCATACCAGTCGCCGGGGGCTATGGCTATCTTTTCCTCACGCCAGTCGTAGAGGTTCTCGCTTGATATATGCCCCCAGTGAAGGCGAGCCATATATGGACCGTCGGCATTCTTTTGGAAGAAGAGGTGATAGCGTCCGTCGGAAAAGGTCATGCCGTGGCATTCGTTGGTCCAGCCGGCGGCTGGCATTCCGTGAAACCGGGGACGAAGCAGCTGGTCGGCGAAACGTGATGCCGGTATGTTGAGATTAGGCTCATTGTCAGCTTTCCAGCTTTGTATCTCGGAGAGGGGCTTAGCCTCGTTCCATACGGAAATGTCGTCGATAAGACCATTGAACGACATGAGTTGGAATGGTCCCGCCATTCGCGACTCTGTGCCTTGGCCCATATAGAAATTTCCTCCGGTATAGCTGATTGATCCGGAAGCTTTGCCGGAGCCCACCTCCACACCATTGTTGTAGAGTTTCGTAGTGCGGGCGTCGCAGTCGATTACAGCCACGAGATTGTTCCACTGGTATGTAGGCAGAGGCTCGTTGGCTTCGACAGTGAGGGGCCATCCACCTATGTAGGTCTCAAAAGAGTACTTGCCATTGAATCCAAGATAGAATCCAAACCCCGTCTTCTTGTCCTTGTCGACACAAGTCACGACGGGAGTCTTTTCTTTTGTGTCTGTATCTATCTGTATGATGGGATAGGAAGGAGTGGCAACCCAAAGCGATACCGTCATAGTTTTTGAATCGGTGAGAATATTGCCGAGCGATGCCTTGATATGGGATGTATAGCCGTCGAAACGTAGGGCTTCCCCTACGGCTCCGGGTAGGTTTTCCGGTGCGAAGTTTCCCTCCACTGCATATTTTGAGCCACTGACAGTCTCTTCTATCAAGCCATCTTTAACGTCCATTGAGAAGTGTGCCACAAGATTTGCCTGCGATGATAAAGTAAGTGCCAGGGCTGAAAGGATGGTAATGTGTTTGATTTGAGTCATATCACTTTGGCGGGCACGGAGTGCCCATTATTACTAAAATACGGGTGATGCGCCTAAAATCCTGAAAAAGCACATCACCCGCAAAATTAAGAAATTTATTTCAGATAATCAAGAATGTTCTTAGTCAACTGTTCTACATTGTGCTGGTAGGGATTGGCACCGGAGTTTTGGTTCCATTCGTATGCAGCCAGACCGTTGGCGATGCATCTGCCATGCTCGGGATTGGCGTAGAATTCCACGAGACCTGCGACGCAGTGGTCGCGGACGTGACCCCATGTAGCGAGTACGAGCGAGTTTGTAGTCACCTCGAAGTTTCTGATTACGTCGGGCTGGCTGCCGCGTCCGTAAATGTTGCAGTCCCACATGCAGTTATGGTCTTCCCTTTGTCCGGGACCGATAAGAGGAAGAGTGGGATATCCGTAACCGTTGGGATCCTCGAGGGTAAGACCCTTGTAGACGGCATGGTCGGTACGATCGTAGAATCCCTGATCGGCGCCTCCTCGGAAATCCCAGCCGAGGTTAGGATTGATTACCCATACGTCGTCGCCACTGCCTCCATCTCCGTTGCCAAATACAGTCGGCGCCATATTGTCGGGTACCATTCCAAGTGGCACGGTAAGCTGAGTAGCCATGTTGGAGAGATAGATACTTCCTCCGTTGGCTGAATAAGCTTTAAGGGCTGCGATTGTGCTTGCGGATGCAATATCACCGGGAAGATATTCCCAACCCATCTGAAGACCTACACGGTCAATCTCGATCCACATCACGGAGTAGATAGCAGGATCGTAGTTTGCGATGTCGGCAGGATGCACAAATTCTGCGTTAGGTTGCTGAGCAAACCATCCAGCTGCAGCGCGTTCGTCGTCATCGCTGAGGTCTGATGCAGTAGCTGCATCTGCAGGAAGGAGATATAGCATCTTGGGCTCCATATAGGGTATAGTCTGTTCGACTGACTGCGCGGAAGAATAGTAGTAAGTGTCATAGACTACATCTACGCTGTAGGTCAGCGGGGTCTCCATAGGCTGGGCCTTAAGCACGTAGCTTGTTGCGTCGGCAGGAAGAAGGAGGGCTTTGTCGGTCTCTCCGTTGGTCACGATGCGTATGCCGCTGCGATATGCTTGTGAGGGAAGCGTCCAGCTCAGTGTCACGGTGCGTCCGTTGACATCGCCCTTTAGGTTGCCGACGCCTTCGAAGGTCTCTTCCGGGAGATTAATTACAACTGATTTGCCTGTAGAGAGGCGTCCGTTGTCGTATCTTACCTTGACGGTATATACTACTTCCTCACCGAGAGGAGTGCCGAGTGCTGTATAGCTGTATTTGCGATCGGAATTAAGGTCGAACGTCTGTATTTCTGTGGCGTTACGGTAGAGCGTGCAGCCTGTCACTTCCTTGTCGGCAGGTAGCGTCCATGTGATGTCGACGTTGTGCTTTGCCTCACCGCCTAAAGTGTAGTTTATTGAGCTTACAGAAGGAAGCTCCGGAACCTCGGTATAGCCGTTTGGCGTATATTCCGAGCATCCTGCCAGCAGCAGGGTCAAGCCTGCTGCCAAGGAATATGCTGATTTTGAGAGTTTCATCTATTATAGAATAAATATTAAAGATTAAATATTAAAGACTTTAAATCTCTTAAACTTTTTAAACCTCTTAAACTGTTTAACCTTACTTGTAGAGGTCGCCGGCATTATCTACCTGATTGAGAGGAATCGGGCAGAAAATGTCATCCTCGTTGAGATGGGCATTGTCGAGATAGTGGAATAGGGATTTTTCCTTTGCATAGTATGCATTGACTGTGTTGACTGCCTCTCCCCAGCGGATAAGGTCGAACCAGCGGAGTCCTTCCATAGCGAGCTCAAGGCGACGCTCCATACGGACAGCCTTGCGTGCATATTCCTGATTCCAGCCCGGAGCTCCATATTCGCGTACGAGATAAGTGGCTACCATCGGGTTGACATCTATCGGCGTGTAATTAGGATCTACAGAGCGGGCAGCTTTTGCGCGAACCATATTGATGAGGTCACGCGCCTCGTCAAGACCTTTGTTCTGTTCGATCAAAGCCTCAGCCTTCATGAGAAGCACATCGGCATAGCGTACAATTATGTAGTTGAGCGAGCTTGCACCCCAAGGCACTATACCGACCTTTACGAAAGGAGAGTCTGGAGAAGGATAGGGCTTTTTGCCTGAGTATTGGCTATAGTTGTTTAGGTTGCGACACCAATTCTCGTTATAGTTGTATGAGCGCCAGGGCATACCTATGCGTCCGAATGTAAAGTCGACACGAGGGTCAACGTTGCCTGCATAGTCAGCGTGATCAAGATTCTCGGAAGGAGCCTTGGAGCTATCGAGATAGGGGAGGCCGCTCTCATCAGTACGGAAAGCATTGACAAGGTCTTGCGAGCCGAGATAGAAGTCGTCGCCGTTGCCGTATACATCACCTTCAGATACGGTGCAGTTAAGACAGTTGTTGAAGTTAAACTGGTCTGGAGAGTTGGCTGAGGAGAACTGTACTGCCATTATGGACTCATACTGATTGTTCATCTCAGGCTTCGACATGTCAAGGAAGTTGGGATAGAGAGAATATTGCCCGCTCTTGATGACATAGTCGGCGTAAGTCTCAGCGGTAGCGTAGTCATGTACGAATAGCGCAACTCTTGCGAGGATGGCAGCGGCAACATATTTGTTGAAACGTCCCGGTGCGTCCTGGGTAGCGACATTGTTGGCATACGCTTCCTTCAAGTCTTCGGTAATGAAACCGGCGATTTGCTCGCGTGAATATTCGTTTGCGCTTACTCCGGATGGGTCAGTGACGTTCTCGTCGAAGTAAGGGAATTTCTTGAATATGCGCAGCTGGTCGAAATAATAGTATGCGCGTAGGGTCTTCATCTCCGCTATGTATGCCTTGCGGTTTTCCTCACTGAGGTTTCCGGCTGCTTTCAAAGCGCGTATTGCGGTGTTGCAGCGAGCGATAGAGAAGTAGTTGTTGCGCCATTTGAAGTCAAGGATTGGATTGTCGCTCTGCACATTGCCAATCGAGAATTCATGCATGTATACCTCATATCCGAGTTCTCCTCCACCCTTCTGGGCATCGTCAGACCGGATATCGAAAACCCAGTTATTGATCGGGCCGGCAAATGACTCGTTGTTTCCGAAATAATGACAGAGTAATGTGGCGTAGGCAGAAGTCATCAGGTCTACTGCTTCCTCGTCGCCGATTTGCTCATTGGTGAACACTCCCTGTGGCTTTGTATCGAGCAGGTCATTGCAAGATGTGGCCGTCATTCCGAGGGCAAAAATTGCCGAGGCGTATAGTGCTTTTTTAGCTGTATGCTTTAGATTTTTCATTGTTTCTTTGATTGAAATTGGTTAGAACTGGAGGTTCACGCCGAAAGTGAATGTACGGGGACGTGGATATGCACCGTTGTCGATTACTGCTCCGTATTCTCCGGGCAGAATTTCGGGGTCAAGACCTTTATATTTTGTCATTGTGAAGACATTTTCAACCTGTCCGAAGATATTCAGGTTGCTGCAAGCGAATTTCTCGGTGATGTGTTTTGGCAGTGTATATGAAAGCTTGAGATACTTCATCTTCATATATGAACCGTCCTGCACATAGTAGGTAGAGAAGCGGGCCTCATTGTTGGCGTCGGTGAGAGAGAGTGCCGGGATATCTGTATTAGTGTTTTCCGGTGTCCATGCGTTGAGGATGTCGGCTGCGTGGTTGGTATTGGTGTTGGCGCGTCCGAAGGAGTAGAGTTGGCCTTTCATGCGGTTCTGGATGTCAAATCCGAAGTCGCCTGAGAAGAACATATCGAGTGTGAACGCCTTGTATTTGAAAGCGAGGTTGATACCCATCGAGAGATCAGGGTTGGGGTCGCCGATGAAACAGCGGTCGGCGTCAGTAATGTATCCATCACCGTTAAGGTCGCGATACATGAGGCGTCCGGGAGCGGCGCCCTGTTGCACTGCGTGGTCGGCTACTTGTTGGGTGCTTTGGAAGATGCCGTCGCACACATATCCGTAGTAGATACCCATTGGTTGACCTGGAACAAGTCTCTGATCACCGCCTACGAATTCCTGACGATTGTTGAGCTTGAGGAGTTTGTTCTTATACTGAGAGATGTTGATTGACCCGTTCCAAGAGAAATCGCCGTAGCTCGGTGAGTTGTATGCTACCGTCACTTCCCATCCGTTGTTGCGCATCGATCCTGTATTCAACCATGTAGAAGCGTTCTCTCCTGCTACGCTAAGTGCAGGGGGAATAGTGAGCATATCAGTGGTTTTCTTTACGTAGTAGTCAGCGCTAAGATTTAACGCTCCGTGTAAGAAAGTAAAGTCGATACCGATATTATTCTGTGTAGTTGTCTCCCATTTCAGGTCGGGATTGCCTGTGGCGGCGAGTGTAATGCCGGAAGTGGTTGAAGAATTGGTGCCCGCAAGGTCGTAAGCACCGTTGCCGGTATTGAAGATGTATGTTGAATATGCGGGATATAGGGCAGGGATGTTAGCGTTACCGTTCTGTCCCCACGAGTAGCGGATTTTCAAGTCTGTGAGGATATCATTTTCAGGGAAGAAAGATTCCTGTGTCGGACGCCATGCTATAGAGGCAGCGGGGAATACACCTGAGCGGTGATTTTTAGCGAAGCGTGAATTCTCGTCGCGGCGGATGGTGAATGAGAGTAGGTAGCGGTCCATGAAGTTATAGTCAACTTTTGCGAATAGTGAGAATACCGACCATTGAGTCTTTCCGCCACCGTTGTTACGTGTCCCTGTGCCGGCTCCGATCTGCATATAGTCTGCGTCTTCGAAGGCGTAGCCCTCACGGCTTGCGGAGAGGTCGCGGAATGTGTAGCCGATTGCTTCTGTACCGAGCAGTGCGGTCAGGAAGTGCTTGTCGTTGAAATTCTTCACGTAGTTGGCTGTATTTGTCCATGTCCAGGTGTCACCCTGTCCATATACTTCGCTTACGGAGTTGACATCATTTGGATTTATTCGTCGCCCAAGAGTCTGATCAAGATACTGGATGTGCTCGATACCTATGTTAGTCTTTAATGTAAGTCCCTCTACAGGATATACTTCCAAGAAGGCATTTCCGAGGATTCTCCATGAATTAGATGAGTTGTCTGACGCGTTGGCAATCTGCTGTACGGGGTTGGCAAGGTCAGACTTGATGAGGGTCATGGGATTTGCCCATTCTCCGTTGAGACCCTTTACGGGAAGAGCTGGCATTTGGGAAAGAGCAGTGAAAGGTATGCCTCGGTCTCCTGCCACGTCCATGCCACGCTTTGTCCAGTTGGTGACTAAAAGATTTTCTCCTACCGCTACATATTTGCAGAGGTTGTAGCGTGTGTTAAGTCTTGCGGAATAACGCCTGTAGAAAGTATCGGTAATATTACCGTTCTGGTTAATGTAGTTTGCTGAGAAAAGTACAGATCCTTTTTCTGTATTATTGGCAACAGAAGCGGTTAGATTGTTGGTCCAAGCGGTATTGTACACCTCATCCTGCCAGTCTGTATTGGCGGTGGGGAAATTAGGGTTGCCGTCTGCATATTTTTGAAGCACTGGTGTTGGTCCGTTGCCATAAAGGATGTGGGAGGGTGTGATGCCGGAATTCTTAGATGCCATCCAGTATGCCTGACCCCATTGCTCGGCATTCATCACGTCGTAGCGTTTCGCAATAGTCTGAGCGGAAAGAGCATAGTTTACGTTTACAGTCAGTTTGTCTCCTTTACCGTTTTTAGTGGTTATGATTACCACGCCGTTGGCTGCACGCGAACCGTAGATAGAGGCAGATGCTGCGTCTTTAAGCACTTGCATGGTCTCGATGTCTCCGGGATTGATGCCGTCAATGTTGTCGGTCGGAATCCCATCGATAATATAAAGCGGGTCATTGTTTGAGTTTGCAGTAGACATACCGCGTACGCGGATAGAACCTCTTCCGCCCGGAGCTGCGTCAGGCACAACATTTACTCCCGGCATTTTGCCTGCCATTGAATTGAGGATGCTCGGGGAGTTCTCGCTGAGTGGCTCCTTCATGTTCATCACTGATACCGCGCCTGTAAGGTCGGCTTTACGTACTGTCTGATAACCTACGACCACCACTTCGTCGAGAAGAGCAGCGTCTTCTTCAAGATGGATGGTCAGCTGCGGAGCTGCCTTTACCTCCACTGTCTTGTATCCGATGTAAGAGATAGTCAGTTCTGATCCTTGAGGTACAGTTAACTGAAAGTTGCCGTCGAAGTCGGTGGCTGTGCCGGCTTTTGTCTGAACGCAGAGCACTGTCGCTCCGATCAGTGGTTCTCCATCGGTCTTGGAGATCACCGTTCCGTTCACTGTGATATCCTGCGCATAAGTAAATGCAGCGGTCAGGAGCATCAGGAGTGAGATTAAGATTGATTTTTTCATAAATATGGGTTTAGTAAATGATTTTGCGTCTTGAAATTTTCATGGCGCAAAGTTAGCGTAACCTATTAAAACCCATATATCACGAATCTTGCATCGGCTATCAAAAAATGCGGGATGCAAGATTTGTTATAGTCTTGGCAACAAAAATAGTATTGTCTGCCGATTTTTTACAAAGATAAGGCGATTTTTTTAATGATTATTGGAGTTTCTGGCGGGTCTCGGTCGGGGTCTCTCCGTATGCCTCGCGGTAGCATTTGGTGAAGTAGGCGGGGGTGGAGAAGCCTACTTCATAGCCTATTTCGGATATGCTTTTATCTGATCCTGTCACCATTGCACGCGCCTTCTTCAATCTCAGGTTGCGCATGAGTTCCACAGGTGAGTAGTTGGTGATGGCTTTGATCTTTCTATAGAATTGAGTGCGTTCGAATCCCATCTTTGAGGCAAGATTATCTACTGACATTTCCGGATTTCCCATATTCTCATAGAAGATTTTGAGGAAACGGGAATAGAATTCATTCTCGAGATCTTTAGCCGGAACCGCTTTCACCTCATCTTTAGAGTCTTTACCCGGCATCTTTCCCTTAATATCTTCTGCAACTTTGGCTATAGGCGTCTGCCAGAGATCCTTTATAATCTGACGGTTTTTAATCAGATTGGAACTTCTGGATTTCAGTACTGAAGCTGAAAATGGTTTTGACAGATAGCCGTCGGCTCCGTTATCGTAGCCTTGCACACGCTGCTCATCCATGGAGCAGGCAGTGAGCATCAGCACCGGTATATGTGAGGTGACGGCTTCTTCCTTGATTCGGCGGCAGCATTCCAGACCATCCATGACTGGCATCATCACGTCGCAAATCACGAGATCCGGCACGTATTTTGCGGCTTTTTTTACTCCGTCAGCGCCGTTGACGGCAGTGATTATGTTGTAGTCGGCACGCAGCAGTTCCCCTACCATTTCTCGGATGTCGCGGTTGTCGTCTATGACCAAAACCAATGGCTTGTCTGATTCAAATTCATAAGCACCTTCTATATTCTCAAGTTCTGCCTCTACTGCGGATGCTCCGATCTGCTTGTTGACAGTCTGGGAAGTATCGGCAACGTGGACTACAGGAAGCACCACGATGAATATCGAGCCCTTGTTGAGCTCGCTTTCTACAGTGATTGATCCTCCGTGCAATTCTACGAAAGCTTTAGCCAGGGAGAGTCCTATGCCGGAGCCTTTCGGGTGTATGCGGTCTACCTGATAGAAACGGTCGAAGATATTGCCAAGATCCCTTTCGCTGATGCCTTCTCCCGTATCGGCAACTTTCAGGGTCAGTCTTCCATCATTAATGCCGTATGATATGGTAATTGATCCGTTGTCGCGAGTATATTTGAACGCATTGGAGACAAGGTTGAAGAATACGCGCTCCATTTTTTCTACGTCGATGGCTATATTTATCGTATTATCACCTTCCGGAGCATCAAGACGAAGTTTGATATCACGCTTCCTTGCCAGCTGCACGAACGACTCCGTCCAGTCATTGATCGTCTGGCGGAAATCAACCTCCGTCAGATGCAGGTCGAGCTTGCCATTTTCGTATTTGCGGAAGTCGAGAATCTGGTTGATAAGTCGCTGGAGAATCCTTACGTTTTTATCGGCAATTTTCATTAGGGTCTGCTGGGATGCAGTAAGGTTTGATGCTCCCGCAAGTTGAGCTACGGGTTCGGCAATGAGGGTGAGGGGAGTGCGCAAGTCGTGTGATACATTGGTAAAGAACATGAGTTTCGACTGTGTGGCTTCTTCAAGTTTGCTGTTGAGGTCTTGAAGCTGGTCACGTTGCTCGGCGAGTTGGTCACGTTGTGATTCCAATTCTCTGTTTTGTTCAAGTAGCACCTCACGGTGGCGTTTGTGCTGCCAATAGACGCGGAGGACGAGAAACACTACACCAAACAGCAGTATAATAATCACTAAGCAGGCATAGAAGAGTGATTTTTGTGTGGCATATTGCGCCCAGTAGTCGTCGATGCTTTTTTTCAGTATGATTATCTTGTCGGTCTCATCTACAAGGGTCTCGTTCTGGCGCAGGAGAATATCGGCATTGCTGATGTCTACAGCAGAAGACGCAGGAACAATGATTTCTCGTTCGTAGGGTTCTCCTTTAAGGATTGCGAGAGCAGTGCGGATTACTCTATGGCCTTCAGTGGGATAGAGGAATGTGGCATCGATGATGCTGTCGGCTACAGCCTTGATGCCGATCTCGGGAGCTGCGTCAATGCCGATGATCTTGATATTGTCTCGTCCTAAAGCTTTTGCGGCTTCCGAGGCTCCTATGGCCATTCGGTCGTTGTGAGCGAAAATCACGTCAACTTCAGGATATATTTTCAGAATGGAGTCGACTGCCGGGATAGCCTCTTCCTTCTTCCAGTTGGCTGTCGTTCCAGCGAGGATGCTGCCACCGTTGGCGGTGAATTCAGTGGAAAATCCCTTATGTCGTCCTTCAGCAGGCGTGGAGCCCCGGAGTCCATATATTTCGATAGCTTTTGGATTTTGCCCCGTTACACTCAGGGCGAAGTGTGCGGCAGCCTTTCCGAGCCCGACATCATCAGCGCCTATACGGGCTGTGTAGCTGTCTCCGTCGATATTACGGTCGAAGATTATGACGGGGATACCGCTGTCGTATATCTCCTTTATCACCGGAGTAAGCGTAGCAGCTTCATTGGGGGAGACGATTATGATATCAAATCCATTGTCGGCAAAATATCGGAGATCGTCTATCTGTTTTCGGCTGTCGTCGTCGGCTGAACGTATCTCCACAGTGGCGTCCTCGTGATACATTATTTCACGGTTGATTTCTTCATTCATCTTCATGCGCCAGTCATCCTGGCTACACTGCGACACTCCGATCCGGTATTTCTTTTCCTCTGTGCAGGCAGAGAGCATCATAAGGCAGCAGCAAAGCGCATAAAGTATAAGTCTTCCGTTTTGTTTCATATTTCTGATGGGCGGCTTAGATAGCCGATTAAAGGTGGATGTCAGGTTTAGGTTGCAAAGTTAGCAATAATCTTCGAATATCAAAGAAAAATGAGCAAAAAAAAACTAAATGCTCCGACTCGTATGAGCCGGAGCATTTTATAGTTGATCGATTATCGTCAGTCGTTGGATTCGGGGGCTTGGGCGATGAGGTCCATGAAGTCATCGAGTTTCGGGGTGATGATGATCTCTGTGCGGCGGTTGCGCTGTTTGCCTACTTCGGAGTCATTGTCAGAGATCGGGTTGAATTCGCCACGTCCGGCAGCTGACATACGCTGTGGATTGATGCCAAACTTAGTCTGGAGTACCTGCACGATAGATGATGCGCGAAGAGCAGAGAGGTCCCAGTTGTTGCGGATGTTGGTCTTTGAGATAGGCACATTGTCGGTGTTGCCTTCCACGAGAACATCGAAATCCTTATAATCGCCCAAAATCTTGGCAATTTTTGAGAGTGTCTCCATGGCGCGGTCGCTGACTTCATAGCTTCCGCTCTTAAAGAGCATATTGTCTGCAAGAGAGATATATACAACGCCCTTCAGCACTTTCACGTCGACATCTTTCAGCTCTTCTTTGCTGAGGGAGCGGGTCAGGCGATTGGTGAGAGCAATGTTGAGAGAGTCAGATTTTGACTTAGCCTCTACGAGTTGCTTGATATATTTATTTGAAGCGTTGATTTCGTCGACGAGTTTGGCGATGTTTACGCTACCCTGGTTGTTTGCCTCGAGGCTCTTGTCGAGGGTATGCTTAAGTTGCCCCATACCTTTCTTGAGGTCTTCGTTGCTTTTGTTTGCAACTTCGAGCTGGGAGGTGAGGTTTTTTGCTTCTGCGTTTACAGTGATGAGTTGTTCGCGTGTAGAGTTGTGTTCATTTTGAAGGTTGGTGTATTTGCCTTCGAGATCAGTGTATTTGCCTTGTAGTTCGGCATACTTCTTGTTTGAGACGCAGCTTGTGGCGGCAAGTCCGAAAAGTACGGCAGCGAGGGTCAGAAGTTTAATTTTCATAATTGTTGGGTGGGTTATATGGTTACACTTTACTTTAATAACGCGTAGATTGGGTAAAATGTTATGTTTATGAAGATAAGAATCTGATTGGAGTCAAAGGGTTTTAAGGAGTTTGCGGACGTATATGCCGATGTTTGTGTCGTGTTTGTCGATTCCGAGTTTCTTGCGTATGGCGCTGCTGATGTTGACGTGGCTTCGCTTCTTCATATAGTTGCCTACTTCTTTGCCTCGAAGTCCAATTGCATAGAGGCATACATAGTTTATTTCGCTTTCAGTCAGACCATGCTCCTCGAAATAGCGAATGAATTTGGGATGAGAAGCCTGGAATGCAAGACGATTGCTATTCATGAATTCCGCTGTATTGTCGGTAAGTTGCTTCACCCAAATGTCGTAAGGCTCTTCATATTTGGAATTATCGGTGATGTAGCCTGCCAAAAGGGAATTAAGCATCTCAATGCGTGTTTGGATGGCTTTTTGCACTTCCATAGGGATTTCCTCAGGAGTGTCGAGTAGGGCTTTGAGGCTTTCGCTTTCTCCCTCTAACACCTCCACACGATGCGCAAGGTTTTCGGCTTCAAGTACCTTTTTGTCCCTTTCGAGCTGAAGGTTGGTATTTTCGAGGGTTAGTCTTTCTCTTTCCGATTTAAGATTATCATTTTCCAGTTCCGCAGTACGAACTTTCTGTATTGCCAACACTTTTTTTGTCTTGTTACTTTTGGCGACTAAAGCTAATATTATGACAACCAATATAAGCACGACAACGCCCCCTATTAGTACACACACTATTCTGAAATTCTTTTGAGCGTCCCTTTCAGCTTGGAGTTCCATCTGATGTCGTTCTTCAATTGATTGGCTTTTCTGCTCGAATTTTGCAGAGTTAATGCTTTCCAATCTGTCAACATAGTCCTTGTATATTAATAGAGCTTGTTCTGATTCTTTCAAATCTTCAATGACACGGTATTTTATTGACAAGTATTTTAAGGTATCATAAGTCATATTACTTTCGTCAAGGTATTTGAATATTTGTTTAGCTGACCCATTAAGCTCTATTTTGTTGTAAGCCAAAGCTAAGTTTAAAATGCTATTGTCATCATAAATTAAGTTGTTTTGGTTGTTGTTAATGAAATTCTTCAAATCATTGTGTGAACCAAATTGGATAAGATATGACAATTGTAATGATGCCAGTTCTTTCTTTTGTTTTTCATTAAGATTTTTAAAAGATATAAGCGATTTGAGTATTTCGTCAGCATCTTCTTTATTTTCTAATACAATCAATCCGTCCAAGGCGTTAAAAAGACAGTCTAATTCATGATTTTTAAGAGATTTATCTCTATATATTTGGGATGCTTTTAGATAGTTGTTGGTGCAGATGTCGATATCATAATAACTTTCATATATAATACTTTGGGCAACTAGAGTTCTTGCTATTGTCAAGGAATCTCGACACCTATCTATGTTGTCGAGAGCTTTTATAAATGCGTGTAGTGCACTGTCACGTTCATTTCTGTTTTGATAAATACGCCCCTGATAATAATAGGTGCGTAGCCTTTCATCCGGACTTCCTTTTTTAATATAATAGTTTATAGCTGGCTGTAAAATATCAAATGTAGTGGTATCTATATAATTCTTATCCAGTGCCATTGACTTGAGTAAAGAAAAACGGGCTTTCTGACTGTACTCTGTCATGTCAGAGTCATTAATTGAGTTGATAACTGAAAGTGCAGAATCAGGATGGCTCTCCATTAAGGATTCTGCTAAATCAAGACTCTTGCGAACAGTGTCACTTCTCTTGTCGCATCCTGAGATGGACAGGATAATAGAAAAGAGAATAACAGGGATAATTCGAGATTTATTGGATGTCTTTATTGAGTTCATGATACAAAATTACTCAAAATATCTTAATTTATGAAAGTCTTGTAGCTTTTGTGCAGAAATAAATTTTATAAATATCTTTATATTGTTAAATAGTAGTAACTTATAAAAATATTTTTTTTTAAAATATGAAACTTTTTATTTGCAGTATGAAAGTTTAAAGCAGTAATTTTGCAGCATCGAAATCAACTAAAAAATAAACAAAAATGAAAAAGATTTTCACACTCATTCTTGTAATGGTGTCATTAGTCGCACCAATGGTTTATGGGGCGGACAATAAGTCTACTACGGAGCCAATTACTCTAAAATTGCATCCTATTCGTACTATACCAAACAAACAAGTCCACCGTGCACCCATGCACGTATGTGTAGATGCATACTATGATGCATTTTTAGAGACTATCACCATCAGTTATGATGGAGAAGCAACAGGAGAAGTTCTCCTTTATAAAGATTGATAAGGGAAAACTTAAAAGGGGAATTACCATTGCATTGGAGGATTGTTGGGGACTGCTTGAGGGTGCGAGTTGGGGATTGCAGTTTGGATCTTATCTCGGTCCTAATACTGCCGTAATTGCAGCTTCAATACTTGGTCCTTTAAGGGGAGCCTACTGTTCTTATAAAGCAGCTAATTATGAAATCATTTCACCCGATACAACTGAAAACAATTCATCCTATCCCACATTCAATGACTGCGTTGAAGCATACATCTATATGAGGGAGTCTGGACTTGATTTTAATGAATATTTACCTAAAAAAATTTCTTTGGAACTTCCTGAGAGTAAAAGGGATCTTATGATAGCGGGCGCAAAGCACAATCTGCTTCTTGAGAATATTAAAGAAAATAAACTTAGCAGTACTCCTCTTTCTGTGGCTGCTATTAGTAAAAAAATTCTAACAAGGGAAGAATTTATGATACTTAGTAATCCAAAGGCAAGAAAACTTTTCAACAAAGCTGAATCAAATAATACTTCAGGAAATCCATTTGACTATGGAACTGTGGCAAATGAGGTAATATCCTTATATAAGGAAGCGATTCAAAACTCATCAAGTTCCTATCGCGATGTTCAACATATTTCTAATAGGTATATCTCAGAGATCACATCGACTAATGAATTGAATGAGGAAAATATAGACTACTTGACATCTTCAATATGTGTATTGGCATCAAGTTCTGAATACTGGCAAGTATATGATAACCAATAATTGTTTCCCCCCTCCCCCCATTTGCTTAAAAGAATGGGGGAAATCACTACTGTCCACTAAAAATGGACGTGGTTAAAAATTAAATAAATTCGGTTCA